>JAJRYI010000443.1 GCA_024275815.1 Actinomycetes bacterium
TGACCCTGATCGTGCTGTCGTACCGCGGCGCCATCGATGTCTTCGGTATTCGGACAGAAGCGGCCGGTGCAGCCGCGATCGGTATCGGTGCTGTTGCAATGACGCTTGCGGTGGTGGCGACAACCACCGGGAGCGCTTCATCCCTGCGACGTTGGTGGCCACAGTCGGCCCTCCTCGGCCGCCTCGGGATGGTGACCGGTGTCGTCCTGTTCGACTCCAGCAGTGAGACGGCGACACTCCTGTCGTTGGCGTTGTGGGCAGCCATCGAGTCCGGGATCAGTGCACGCTACGCGGTGGTCCGCTCGAGCCGGATCCTGGCATGGGTGGCATCGACGCTCGTGGTCGTCTCCGGAGTGTTCCTGGCTGCCGCCGCCGATGCACCGCTGACTCCCACGGCACTCATGTGGTGGTTCATCGGCCTCTCAGGGCTCATGGCGTGGAGCACGGTCGTGCGACGCTCGACGAGAACCATCTGGAGCGGACCGCTGGGACTCTATGCACACGCAGCGGTTGCGCTGTCGAGCTTCATCGTCGCATCCGATTCGGCTGTGCCGATGCTCGTGCGGGCCGTCCTCGCCGTATCGGTTACCTCGTTCGGATCAGTGTGGCTTGCGGTGGCACACAGGACCCGTTCCCGGATGCTCGCGGCTGCCGGGTCGATCGCCCTGGCTGCCGCCTGGTGTGTCGCCGTTGGATCCGTCGAGGACACTCCGAACAACCTGTGGCGCTGGATGCCGGCGTTCATCGTCGCCGCAGGCACGTGGCGAATTTTCTCCAGGTCGTCGAGGAAACGTCACTCCCTGTGGGCGTGGTCCGCCGGCGTGGCGACGGTCGCCATGTTCACGGTCTTCGTGCTGGTCGCCTTCGAACCCGGGGATCGCTCGTCGTGGCTGCGTGCCGCGGTCGTTGCGATCGTCGCAGCGATCGCTGCCTACGGCGGCGGGATCGTTCCCGGTACACGGGCCGATGGCTCTGTCGTGTCTCGTGGCCTCGTCGTGGCGTCGTCGTGGTTCCTGGCGGGCTGGTACCTGCCGGACGATCCCGGTTCGATCGCCGTCCTCGTCGGGGTGGCCGTCGTCGGGGCGGGCATCGCCGTGCTCACAGCGGTACGACCCTCGAGTGCCGGTTCGTTGGACACGTGGACGTGGACGATGGTTCATGCAGGAGCGGCGGTCCCAGCGCTCGTCGTGTTCGGATGGCCGGACTCGCTCACCGTGTTCGTGCTGGTCGTCGTTGCAGCGTCCGTCGTGAGCCGCGGTGTGCTGGGCGGGTCCAGACGTCTCACGATGGGAGGGGTCGAAGCATTCATCGGTATCGGGGCAGCGTTGCTGATCGACGGTGGCGGCGTCACCGCGGTGACCGCGTCGCTCATCGGGGCAGGTGCCGTGCTCATCGCCACCGAAACCGAGCGTCTGATCGCAGGGGCACGAGATGAGCATCCTGCAGATTGGATACAGATGGTGGAGTGGCTCGGGCTCCTCGCCGTACCAACGACCACGATCCTCGCCGGTCTCGAGAACCTGTCGTATGTGTCGGTGCTGGCGGTCTACGGAACGGCTCTCCTCGTGTGGGGGATCATCACACAGGTGCGCAGGAGGGTGTTCGTCGGGGCAGTGTCGATCCTTGCAACCATCGTGCTTGCCGTGGCAACACCGATCGCTGCGGCCGCTGCCGTCGGGATGGCGACGGCGGGGGGAGTAGGCGTCACCTTCATGATCGGGGTGTCGGTGATCGGTATCGCCATCGTGCTCGAGCGGTACCACGACAAGCTCGGCACCACCCTGAGTCACCTGTCCGATGCAATGTCCGACTGGGAGTGACGGCGCTGTTCACTCCGGTGCCGGGGCCCGTCCCTATCCGTCTGAACCACTCGGTGCAGCGTCATCGATTCGGGATGTGCCGGGTTCCCCCGCCGAGGTGTTCGTAGGAGTAGGCGGGATGGCTCGGGCAGGCACGACCGGGTGGCGGCGGCGGGTCGTGACGGCAACCCCGATGAACACGACGACGAGGCCAACGGCGGCTGTCGGTTCGAGCTTCTCCCCGAGGACGAGCACGCCGAGGAGCACGGCGACGGCGGGCGTGAGGTAGGCGACGAGCGAGACGGTGACGGCTCTCGTGTGGGCGATGAGGCGGAAGTACAGCCAGATCGGGATGGCGCTCGCCCAGATCGCCAGGCCGACGATCGCGACGACGGCGATCGGCTCGGGCCGGACGGTCCAGGGCTGTTCGATCGCGAGGGCGATCGGCACGGTGAAAGCTCCGGCGACGAGTTGCTGGCGCATGGCGAGCCTCGGCGCGTCCTGGGGGCCTATCCAGCGTGAGTACACCGTCCCCGCCGCGTAGGAGACGGCGACGGCGATCATCGCCAGCTTTCCGAAGATGTCTCCAGATCGGATCGTGTCGGGATCGATGCCGACGATCAGGCCGACTCCGACGAACCCGATGACGACGCCGACGGCCTGGGCGGCGTGGATCCGCTCGCTCTTGAGGAAGAAGTGGGCGAGGATCACGACGAAGATCGGTCCCGCTGCGCTCAACATCCCGGCGTCGGCCGACGCGAGACGGAGTAACGCCCACGCCGTGAGCACGTTGGGGAGCCATCCCGAGAGCGTTCCGAGGACGATCGCCGGCGTCCAGCTCTCGGGGGTCGGTTTCGAGCCTCGTCTCGACCAGGAGACGACCATCGACAGGAGTGCTGCGGCAAGCAGGCCCCGGACCGCTGCCATGGTGAAGGCGGGCACGGTCGGAACCGCGACCTTCATCAGGAGGAAGGTGCTTCCCCACATCAAGGCCAGGAGGCCGAGTTCGACCCAGGTCCTCGACCGTTCTGCTACAGGGTGGTGATGGGGTATCGTGTCGGGTCGTGGCATCGGTTCTCGCTCGGCTGGTAGCTAACCGACACTATCGAACGTGGGACCCTGCGCCACATCGCGGTGGCGGTCCCCAGCTTCGGCGCTACGACGGGGTGATGTGGCGTCCCTCCGTGTGTCTTGGCACCGGGCAGGAGTCAGAGCATCGACGCCGGGTCGATCTGGAGCGGGACGACCTCGGCGATTCGGGCGAAGTCTCGATCAGCCGTCAGAACAGAGGCGTTCGTTCGCAGAGCGATCATGCAATCATTGAGGCCTCGGGGCGTGACGCCTCGGGCCCGGCACGATCGGTAGATGTGCGCTGCACCCTCGAAGTCGGTCGGAGGTTCGGCAGGCACCCACATGAACGATGTGAGAAGTCGACGCAGCTGTGTCCAGCTGTGGTCGTTTCTCGCA
>JAJRYI010000444.1 GCA_024275815.1 Actinomycetes bacterium
ATCTCGATGACCGGCCGTTACTTCGACGGTGTCGTCCCCGACCCCGGGACACTCAGTGATGCAGACACCACGGTTCTCGAATCGCGCGGGCTGGCTCTCGATGAGGTTGCCGAACAGCTCGACGGAGTCCGCCTGCGTGGCGGACTGGCCAGGGCGATGCAGATGGCCGGCGACGCGAACGCCTACCTGAACGATCTTGCACCGTGGAGCACTGCCAAGACCGACATGGAGCGCACGCGAACGACGCTGTGGGTCGCCCACCAACTCATCGCTGCAGCCGCGGTCGCGCTCTCACCGTACCTTCCGGCAACGTCGATCGCGGTCCTCGAGGCCCAGGGCGTTCGGTCACCTGATTCTGGACCGGTCTGGGAGCTTCCGGTCGTGTCGGGGGGAACTGTGCTCGGGGAGCTCGGCCCTTTGTTCGCAAAGGTCGAACTGGAATCCGGTGAGTAGGAGATGGGCGATACCCCGTGGGTGGACACGCACGGGCATCTGTTCCTGATCGATGACGATGTGGGGGACGTACTCGAGCGTGCTGAGGACGCTGGAGTCGCCTGGGTGATGTGCCCGGGCGTCGACGTTGCTTCCAGCGAAGCATCCCGGGCTCTGGCCCGGCGCTTTCCCGAGACGGTGAAGTGGTCTGCCGGCCTCCATCCTCACGATGCCGCGTCGTGGCCCGATGTTGGGGGACGGATCGCTGAACTCGCAGCGGATGCGGATGCCGTCGGCGAGTGCGGCCTCGACTGGTACCGCAACCTCGCTCCTCGTGATGCCCAGTTGACGGCGTTTGGCGAGCAGGTCGCCATTGCGAAAGACCTCGACAAGCCGGTCATCGTCCACTGTCGCGACGCCTTTCGCGATGTGTACGAGATCCTCGCCGACGCTGCTCTCGGCGAGCGTGCGGTGCTGCACTGTTGGACGGGGGGCACGAAGTGGACGAAACGGTTCGCAGAGCTCGGTGTCACGTTCTCCTACGCCGGTTCTCTCACCTACTCGGGCGATGACACGCTGCGCCTCGGCGCCCGCTTCGCCCCTCCGCATCGAACGATGGTCGAGACCGATAGCCCGTATCTCACACCTGAGCCTCTCCGGGGGGCATCGAACGAGCCTGCCAACGTCGTGCTCACCGGTTCGGTACTGGCCGATGTCTGGGGGGTCGACGTTGCTGAGGCAGCACGGCTCACGACGGCGACCGCAGCCCGGGTGTTCGGTGATCCTCGTGGGTGAAGGTCCGGCCCAGGCGCGCAACGAGATCCGTAGCATGCTGGCCGACGCCGGGCATCGACCGAATCAGCGTCTCGGCCAGAACTTCCTGGTCGATCCCAACATCGTGCGCAAGATCGTGGCAACGGCAGGACTCGATGCCGGAACCCGGGTCGTTGAGATCGGGGCAGGGACCGGGACACTCACCGGCACGCTCGCTGAGGCTGCCCACCGGGTCATCGCCTACGAGATCGACGGGTCCCTCGAGCCGATCCTCGCCTCGGTGCTCGCTGAGCGTGACAACGTCGAGATCCGCATCGAGGATGCTGCAAGAATCGACCTCGACGTCGAACTCCCGGAAGGATCATGGACGATGGTGTCGAACCTTCCCTACAACGTGGGCACCGGCATCGTCCTCGACGCGCTTCGCGGTGCACCGAGGATCGATAGGTTCGTCGTGATGGTCCAAAGAGAGGTTGCCGATCGGATGCTCGCAGCACCTGGAACCAAGGTGTACGGCCTACCGTCGGTGATCGTCGGCCTCCACGCACGCGGGGTCCGGGCGTTCACCGTTCCCCCTCACGTGTTCGAGCCGCAACCCACGGTCGCTTCGGCCGTCATCGTGCTCGACCGTATCGACGCGCCGTCGCAAGCACCGCGGGCGATCGAGCTGGCGTCGGCGGCTTTCGGCCAGCGACGCAAGATGCTTCGCCGGTCGTTGTCGTTGGTGGTCGAGCGGACCGAAGAGACGCTCCTTTCCGCATCGGTCGATCCGACGGCCCGTGCCGAGGATCTCTCACCCGGGGAGTTCGTCGCGATCGCACGGGCGGAGGAAGCCCGATGATGCGTGCTGTGGCCTACGCGAAGGTCAACCTCGCCCTGGCGGTCTACCCACCGTCTGTGGACGGGTATCACCCCCTGTCCGGCATCTTCCAATCCGTGTCACTCCATGACGTCGTGACGATAGGCGGTGCCGCTGCGGACGCCGTGACGGTCTCGAACGACGAGGGGCCGCCGGACACGTCGAACCTCGCGTTCGTGGCGATGGACGCTGCTCGACGGGCTGCACGGGTCACGGCACCGGTCTCGGTCGACATCGTCAAGCACATCCCTTCG
>JAJRYI010000038.1 GCA_024275815.1 Actinomycetes bacterium
ACCGGTACCACCTGCTCACCGCCGTGCTGCGGGAGCTCGCCGATCACCTGGATCGGTTCGGCTACCGGGCCGAGATCGTCTTCGACGATGATCGGCTCATCGACAGGGCTGTAGCTGCGCGAGCCGGCGTGGGGTGGTCCGGTAAGAGCACGATGCTGCTCGTTCCCCGATACGGACCCTGGGTGCTCCTCGGATCCGTCGTGACGGACGCACCGCTCCCGAGAGATGACGCGATGCTCCGGTCGTGTGGCACGTGCGACGACTGCATCCCCGCATGTCCAACGGCAGCGATCGTTACACCGGGAGTGATCGATGCCCGTCGGTGTCTTGCCGCGATCTTCCAATCCCGAGGCGACCTCCCGCTGGAGGTACGTTCTGCAGCGGGGGGACGGATCTACGGGTGCGACGACTGTCTGACGTCATGCCCTCCCGGGTCGCGCGACCTGGGATCCCGATCGGTGGAACCGGATGCGTTGACCGCCCTCGACCTTCTTCGTATGAGCGATCGCGACCTCGCTGCGTCGGTCGCTCACTGGTACGTTCCGGGCCGCCGGATGCGGTTCCTGCGGCGCAACGCCCTCGTCGCCATCGGCAACACGGGGAGCGATGAAGCGGTTCCGGTCGTCCTGGGGTACCTCGGGCACCCCGATGCGATGCTGCGCAGACACGCTGCCTGGTCGCTCGGTGTTCTTGCACCCGACCTCCTCGGAAGCATCAAGGATCGTCTCATCGCCACAGAACCCGATGATGGAGTACGCCGAGAACTCGAGGGTGCCTGCGCGTGAAGTCGATCGCGCAGGTCTACGCTGAAGCGTCCAAGAGGCTGCGGCACACCGAAGGGAGATGACCATGACGATGCTGTTCGGCGCCACTCTGCTCGTCGGTTTCGTCATGCTCCTCGTGTGGGTGGCAGCCGTCACGGTCGCTGGAAGCGTCGAGGGACATGAGCAACAGGACCCGGAGCGACGATTCGGTGTCGTCGGGCGTTCGGTGATGGCTGCGTTCCTTGGGTTCGGTATGGCAGGACTGTCGTCTCTCTACGCTGGCTGGCCGGTACCTCTCGTCTTCGTTGCCGCGCTCATCGGTGCCGGTGGACTCGTTGGCATCGGCATCTGGCTCGGTCCGCCCGAGGTCGAGTAGCCGTGCTCATCGTTGCCGATGTCCACGCCGCCAGTGAAGCTCTCGCCCGTGTTGCCTCCCGCGGTGAGACACTGCTCGTCCTCGGTGATCTCGTGAACTTGATCGACTACCGCACAGGTGAAGGGATCGTGGCAGATGTCGTCGGACTCGACACCGTCACCGCGATCGCGACCCTTCGCGAGCGACATCGTTTCGAAGAGGCGTCCGCAACGTGGTCGACACGTGTCGCCGGGATCGAAGATCGCGTGCGCCGCGACGTCGGATCAGCGATGGAGAGCCAGTACCGCCAGATCGCTGAAGCACTCGGGAGTGTCGATGCGTACGTCATCTATGGGAACGTCGACCGGCCCGACATGCTCGAGGCGAGCCTTCCTCCATCGTCGAGGTACGTGGACGCCGAAGTAGTCGAGATCGAAGGATGGAGAGTGGGGTTTGTCGGCGGCGGTGTGCCCAAGCTTGGAACCGATGGAGAGGTCACCCCGTCGGCCATGGCCGAGAAGCTCGGCAGGCTCGGGCCGGTCGATGTCTTGTGCAGTCATGTGCCTCCAGCGATCGAGCCGCTTGCACGCGATGTCATCGGGAGAGGGTTCAAGGGGTCTGTCGAGATCCTCGAGTACCTCGACGAGTTCCAGCCTGCTTTCCACTTCTTCGGGGACATCCACCAGCCCCAGGCCGTGCAGTGGCGCCGCGGCGCCACCGTGTGTCGGAACGTCGGCTACTTTCGGGCGACGGGCCGTCCGTTCTCGTTCCCTGCCAAGAGCGAGGGGGATCCGCGTTCGCACCGGGAGGACCTTTGAGCTCGATCGATCTCGATGACCTCGCGAGAGCGTACGCCTACCGACAGCCGTCGAGGGACACACTCAAGCGTGCCAGCGATGCTGCTGCAGGCCAGAGCGGTCTCCTGCTCGACGTTGGTGGTGGAACCGGTGCACACGCCCGGGAGTGGGCGACGGGTACCGGGACTCCCGTCGTCGTCGACCCTTCTGCACAGATGTGTTCGATCGCAGCCGCACGGGGAGGTGTCCGGGTCATCGCAGGGCGCGCCGAAGCCCTCCCGTTCGTCGATCGATGTGCAGGACTCGTCTACTTTCATCTCTCCATCCACTACGGCCCGCTCAGCGCGACGATCGGCGAGGCGTGCCGTGTCGCCGAACCCGGCGCAAGGATCGAGATATGGACGTTCGCACCCGAGACGATGCCGTCGTCTGCTCTCGCCCGGTGGTTCCCTTCGATCGGCCAGATCGACGCTGCAAGGTTCCCTGAGATCGAGCGGATCGTCGACCACCTCTCACCCCATGTCACCGCCGTCGAGGTGCGGGCCCTGCCAGAAGTAGTGGAACGGACCGCCGCGTCATGGAAGGAGGCAGTTGCCAACAGGTTCGTCTCCACGTTGCAGCTCATCTCGAGCGATGAGATGGCGGAGGGACTCTCCCGGTTCACCGAGCTGTACCCGGATCCCGACCAGATCTACCGCTACACGATCGACTTCGTCCGCATCCGAGTGACACGATGAGCGACGTGACCTGGCACACTAACCTGCGTTACCACGATCACGAAGGAGGCACGGGTGACTGTGGAGGGAACCGTACAACGTATCGAGGTGTCCGCTGAGCCGCAGCATGTCTACGAAGTGGCTCTCGATCTCGAGGCCTACCCGGAGTGGGCAGGCGGTGTCAAGGCCGTTGCCGTCACCAAGGAGGACGAGTACGGCAGGCCACAAGAGGCGGACTTCGTGGTCGACGGCATGGTCAAAGAGATCTCGTACACGCTCGTGTACGACTTCGACCACGACAACGGATTCTCCTGGGAAGCGATCCCGAACGACGACATCACGGAGCTCAAAGGCCAGTACGAGTTCAACGAGCTCGAAGAGGGCTGCTGTGAGGTCGTGTACGCACTCAAGGTAGATCCAGCGTTCACCGTCCCCGGGTTCCTCCGTCGTCAGGCTGAAAAGCAGATCGTCGGCACCGCTCTGCGTGGCCTCAAGAAGCGGGCTGAAGAGACCGCCTGATGCGGATCATCCTGGTCACCGGCAAGGGGGGAGTCGGTAAGACCACCGTCTCGGCAGCGACGGCGCTACGGGCTGCCGACCTCGGGCACCGTACGCTGGTGATGTCGACGGATCCTGCGCACTCTCTCGCCGACGCGTTCGGTTGCCGGCTCGGAGACGATCCCACACCGGTCGTTCCGAACCTCGATGCACAGCAGATCGACAGCCAGCAGCGACTCGAGGAGTCGTGGGGAGACGTCCGAGACCATCTCACCGAGTTGTTCGACTGGTCGGGACTCAAAGGGATCGAGGCCGAGGAGCTCACGGTGTTCCCAGGGATGGATGAGCTGTTCTCCCTTGCATCGGTGCGTGACCACGCGCGTTCTGACGAGTACGACCTCATCGTCGTCGATTGCGCACCGACCGCCGAGACGCTTCGCCTCCTGAGCCTTCCCGAGGTGATGTCGTGGTACATGGACAAGATGTTCCCGCTGTCACGGCGCGTCGTGAAGGTCGTGCGACCCGTGCTCTCCAAGATGTCCTCGATGCCGGTAGCCGACGACGCCGTGTTCGATGCAGTCGCCCGGTTCTATGAGCGCCTCGACGGCATCCGTGAGTTGCTGTCGGACCCCGAGATCACGACGGCGAGGCTCGTCATGAACCCGGAGAAGATGGTGATCGCCGAAGCCCGCAGGACCTACACCTACCTCGGCCTCTTCGGCTACGGAGTCGATTCGGCGATCGTCAACCGCGTACTCCCGGACTCAGTCACCGACCCGTACTTCGATCGGTGGCGCGAGATCCAGGAAGGTCATCTCGAGACGGTGGCCGATGGGTTCACCGGAACGGACATCAGAACGCTGCGACTCTTCGATGAGGAGATGGTCGGAGTCGAGTTGCTCAGGGTCGTTGCCGAGGAGCTGTATGGAGATGACGATCCGACGGACCGGCTCTCAGCGATCGATCCGCTCAGGATCGAGGACGAGACAGATTCGCAGGACGTGGCCCTGGTGCTCAGCGTTCCCCTCGCCGAGAAGGGCGATGTCGACGTCATGAGGCATGACGACGAGCTGTTCGTGACGATCGGACCGTACCGGAGAAGCCTTGTGCTCCCGGATTCCCTGAAGCGACGCAGGATCAGACGAGCGAAGCTCGACGCGGGGGAGCTCCGCGTCATATTCACATTGGAGGATCGATGAGCGACGAGAAATCAACCGATGCCCTCGTGGACGGGGTCAAGACGGCTGTGGTTCACTTCGGAAAGGCGGCCTTCGAGGTGGCTGCAGGCGTCGGAGCACTCTTCGTCGGGATCACCCAGACGGTGAGGCCCGGCTCCCAGGGCGACGAGGACGGTGGTGGCCCTCAGAAGGTCCCTGTCGAGTAGGAGGTCGATTTCATGTCAACGATCGGAATCGATCTTGGTGGAACCAAGGCCCTTGCCGTGCGCGTCGACGACGGTGAGGTCACCGAGACTCGTCGGGTCGAGCTCGATCGGTCTCTCGGCACCATCGATGCAGTCGTCGCGTCGATCGAGGCTATTCAAGGAAGTGACACGACCTCGGTCGGTGTGGGTGTCGCCGGGCTCGTGCGGACGACCGATGGTGTTCTGGGCTGGGGCCCTCACCTCCCGGGGAGCAACGTCGCGATCGGCTCGCAGATCTCTCAACGTTTCGGTGTCCCGGTGTTCGTCGACAACGATGCGAACACGGCCCTCTACGGCGAACTGAAGCTCGGTGTTGCAAGCGGCTACCGCGACGTCGTACTGATCACGCTCGGCACGGGGATCGGTGGCGCGATCGCCGTCGGCGGTGAGATCTACCGCGGGTCCGGGTTCGCAGGCGAGTGGGGGCACGTGCGTGTGGAAGGTGACGGCCTGCTGTGCGACTGTGGTCGCAGAGGATGTTGGGAGACCCGAGCGTCCGGGCCCGCACTGGTACGACTTGCCAAGGAGGTCACGACGGGGAACCCCGATTGTGCATTGGCACGGATCTTGAACGGCGCCCCGATCACGGGAGAGACCGTCGTTGCTGCCGCCGATGCGGGTGACGAGACGGCCCGTGCCCTCGTCACCGAGGTCGGCCGTGCGCTCGGGCAAGGTCTCGCCGACCTGACGGCCATCCTCGATCCAGAGTTGATCGTCGTTGGGGGCGGTCTCGGCTCGATCGGCGAGTCGATCGTCGGACCTGCGCGCCGGGTTCTCGCCGACTCGCTTCATGGTGGGAATCTTCGGATTCCTCCTACCGTTCAGGTAGCGAAGCTCGGACC
>JAJRYI010000445.1 GCA_024275815.1 Actinomycetes bacterium
GACGACCGTGGCCGAGAGTTCGACTGCACCCACGTCGACTGCAGCAGCGACCGACACGACAGCGGCTCCGGTCGATCCTGTCACGGTCACCTACTGGCACACGATGAACGACCCGGAAACGGCGCAACTCGACAACGTCATCGCCGCATTCGAGGCGGCGAATCCCGGGATCACGATCGAACCGACGCGCTTCGCCTACGGAGACTTCAAAGCAGCCCTCCTGACGGGCCTCGCGGGCGGAGAAGGTCCCGATACGGCACGACTGGACATCATCTGGGTCCCCGAGTTCGCCGATCTCGGTGCCCTCCAACAGCTCGACGGCGTCATGCAGGGGTTCGCCTGGATCGGGCGCAGGACCTTCCCCGGCGCTCTTGCAACGAACTACTGGAACGGCCACTACTACGGCCTTCCGCAGAACACGAACACGCAGGTACTGCTCTGGAACAAGAGTGTCTTCGACGAGGCCGGTATCGCCGGCCCGCCCGAAACACTCGCTGAGTTCGCCGAGATCGCATGCGCTCTGTCCGATGCCGGCAACGAGAAGTACGGCTTCGCCCTCGGAGGGACCTACTTCTGGGCACCTGCCCCGATCTTCTACGCGATGGGTGGCAAGGTAACGAATGAGAACATCACCACGGCGACCGGCTGGGTGAACGGCGAGGAGAGCGTTGCAGCATTCACGCTCCTGAACGATCTCTACAACGATGGCTGCCTGTCACCCAACCTGCTCGGCGGGGGCATCGGCACCGCTGATGGCCACGCAACGGGCACATACGCCATGATCACGGACGGGCCGTGGATGGTGGACATCTATGCAGGGAACTATCCAGACTTCGATGTCAACTTCGCCCCGGTTCCCACCAACGCACAGGGTGAGACCAGCTCGGTCGTCGGTGGCGAGGACGTCGTGATGTTCGCGGACTCCGACGTGACCGATGCAGCTTGGGCATGGATGAACTTCCTCCTCAGTGAGGAAACCCAGAAGATGATGGCTGAGGTCGGTGTCATGCCGACCCGGCTGGAGTTGGTCGACGACCCGGACATGCCCGAGTACTTCGGTGTGTTCCTCGAGCAGCTTCATACTGCTCAGGCGAGGGTTCCCCACCCCAGGTGGTCCGACATGGACAACGCTATCAACAACGCGTTTCAGCGTATGTTGAACGGTGACCAGACCCCCCAAGAGGCATTGGACCAGGCGGCAGATGAGATCAATCAGCTTCTCGGCTGAGGCATCTGATACCGGCCCTGTGCTCGGCACACGCGGAGCACAGGGCCGCTCCCGCAGCAGTTCCCGATCGACATCGAAGAAGCGCCGTCGGGTTCCTCCCAAACAACGACTGAAGCAGCTCAAGCAGGGAAGTATCGCCGCTGCGTTCCTCCTCCCTGGCATCGTGCTCTTCACGACGTTCGTCCTGGGTCCACTGCTCTTCTCCTTCAGGATCAGCTTCTACGACTGGAACATCATCAAGTCTGAGAACTCGATCTGGGTCGGACTCGAGAACTACGCCAGAGCCCTTGGTGATCCCATCTTCCGACGCGCCGTCCTCAACACCGCCGCCTACACGCTCGTCACCGTTCCGGCGCAGATAGTCCTCGGCCTCGCCGTTGCGGTGCTCCTCAACCAGGCCATCCGCGGGAAGAGCGTCTTTCGGGTCCTGTACTACCTGCCGGTGATCACGCCGTGGGTGATCGTGAGCCTCATATTCGAGTTCATCTTCCTCGGACAGGGAGGACTCGCGAACTACTTCCTCAGAGACATCCTGCACGTCACCGACCAGAACATTCGATGGTTGGCCGATCCGATCCTGACGTTCGTACCCATCTTCCTCCTCGGAATCTGGAAGGGGGTCGGATGGACAGCGATCATCGCCCTCGCCGGACTCCAGGCCATCCCCCGTGAGTTCCATGAAGCAAGCGCCGTCGACGGTGCAAGTGCATGGGCTCGCTTCCGCCACATCACACTTCCCTTGATGCGGCCAACCCTCGTGTTCCTCACCGTCGTGCTGACGATCGGGGGGTTCAACGCCTATATCTCGAACTTGCTCATCACGAACGGGGGCGACCCCCTCGACAAGACCCACTTCATCCTGACGCTCATGTACGACGCCAGTTTCACCAAACTCGACTTCGGATACGGGGCAGCAATCAGCTATCTACTGATGTTCTTCGTGCTCCTCATGAGCATCGTCCAGATCCAGCTGCTACGAAGGAGAGTCGAGTTGTGATCGAGGGATCGCCGACGCGCAAGAGGGTCTCGTTGGGAGTCACCTACTCCCTGCTCGTCCTCGGGGTGATGATCGTCACCGTTCCGTTCTGGTACATGGTTGCAACATCCCTCAAGCCCCAGGCGTTCGTCTTCGAGATACCTCCACGGCTATGGCCGTCACCGGCAACGATCGGGAACTACATCGAAGCACTCACGAAGGAGTCCTTCAGTCTGTACTTCCTCAACTCACTCATCGTTGCTTCGGTGGCAACGGCCCTGACCGTCGGGGTATCGGCCATGATGGCCTACGCCTTTGCACGACTCGAGTTTCCGGGGAAGGAGGTCGTCTTCTACAGCCTTCTCCTCGGCATGATGATCCCTCCCGTCATGCTGATCATCCCCCAGTTCATCGTCGCCAAGAACCTGAACTTGCTCAACTCGCTCACCGGCCTGATCGTCGTCTACATCTCGATGAACCTCTCGGTGCAGACGTTTCTGTTGCGCGGGTTCTTCGAAGGGATCCCCCGCTCACTCGAAGAGGCTGCACTCATCGACGGAGCGGGGAGGTGGACGATCTTTCGACGGGTCGCGCTGCCTCTCGTGCGCCCAGGGTTGGCAGTAGTTGCCATATTCACCTTCCTCTACGCCTGGGATGAGTTCCCCTGGGCGAACGTTGCGATCAAAGAGACCTCCAAGCGCACGCTCCCGATCGGGATCGCCCTGTTCCAGTCTGCGCACCTCACGGAGTGGGGACAGGTGTTCGCTGCTTCGATCGTGGCCATCGTCCCCGTCATCATCGTCTTTGCCGTGTTCCAGCGGTACTTCATTCGCGGTGACGTCTCGTCGGGGATGAAAGGATGAACAGACTCATCGACATCACGCCGAACAGGTCCTTCTACCGGATCGGTGATCCGGTGCAGTTGCATGTGACCGTCGATCCGCCGACCGATGGGGTTCTCGAGTGCAACATCTCCCATCTGACGGACGAAGTCGTGTGTCTGTCGGTTCCGATCACCAGGTCGGGCTCGCAGGAAGGCGTCGTTGTGGAGTGGACACCACCACCGGCCACACCCTGCGGATACGGGGTGAAGGTGACCCTCGTGGACACCGCCGGTCGCTGCGTCGGCACGGAGTTCAGCGCCTTCGACGTGCTGACTCGCTGGACCGACAACCCCCGGTACGGCTTTGTGAGTGAGTTCCCGCCGGGACGGACCGATATCGACGAGACACTCGCCGAGTTGACCCGATTTCATGTCAACGGCTTGCAGTTCTACGACTGGCAGTATCGACATGACGACCCCCTTCCACCGGCCGATGTCTTCGAGGATCCGCTCGATCGACGGTTGTCGCTCACGACGATTCGAGCACTGATAGACCAGGCCCACGCAAGGCACATCGCATCGATGGCCTACCTCGCCGTCTACGGCTCGTCGATGGGCCTGTGGCGTAACAAACCCGATTGGGCCCTCTACGACCGAGAGGGTCACCCAGTCGCCTTCGATGGTGACTTCCTCGGATTGATGGATCCGACTCGTGGCACTCCCTGGGCAGAACACCTTCAGAGACGATGCGACGAGATTCTCGCGGCACTTCCGTTCGACGGCATCCATATCGACCAGTACGGCGAGCCACGAGTCGCGTTCAACAGTCGCGGCGAGTCTGTTGACCTCCCCACAGCCTTCCGCGACTTCATCGACGACCTCAAGGAGCGTCACCCCACCTCGACCATCACCTTCAACGCCGTGAAGAACTGGCCGATCGATGCACTAGTGCCAGCTCCCATGGACTTCGTCTACATCGAGTTGTGGCCCGACACCCCGACCTACCGGGATATCGGCGACGTCGTCGAACGAGCGTATGTGACCTCGGGGGGCAAGCCGGTCGTGATCGCTCTGTACCTTCCCGCCGAACGGGAGTCGAACGTGCGGCTTGCCGATGCGTTGGTCATCGCTCACGGAGGGTCCCGCATAGAGATCGGGGAGAAGGGTCGACTCCTATCCGACCCATACTTCCCTCTACACGAGGAACTCCCCGCAGGCCTGTACGAAGCCTTGCGACGATACAGCGACTTCAGGGTCCGATACGGCGAGTTCCTCGGGCCCGTGGCAAGACCATCACGTTTGCGCGTCGACGTCCCAGAGGATGTGTGGGCGGTCGCTCGTGACGTCCCCGGCTGGAGTGTGGTCAACCTCGTGAACATGTCCGGGATGACCGATGCGCGCTGGGACGAGAACCATCTCGCACCACCCCTTTCAACCGACGTTGTACTCAACGTGTACAGCGACACGGAGCCCCGGCAGGTGTGGGTGGCGAGTCCCGACAGCGCAGACCCTCAGCTTCAGCCTGCCGAATGGAGCTTCGAGCACGGCTGTGTACACATCACTGTTCCCTCCATCGAGTTCTGGACGATGGTGGCGATGGAGCATGCACCAGGGGAGGACGACTGACAGTGGATCTCTACACCCGAAGCATCGAGGTCGTCCTAGCGAACCAGACGTCACACGGCGCGTATCTCGCCTCACCGACGTTCTCGACGTATCGCTACAGCTGGTTCAGGGATGGCTCCTTCACCGCATACGCTATGGACCTCGTCGGAGAGCACGACAGTGCCGAAAGGTTCCATGAGTGGGTCGCTGCAACGGTGAACGCCCGTGAGGAAACGATTCGCAGAGCCGCGAGGGCAGCGACTGCAGGAGACCCGCTGACTCCCACCGACGTCCTGCACACGCGCTACACCGTAGAAGGTGCTGCTGTCGTCGAAGACTGGCCGAACTTCCAACTCGATGGCTTCGGCACATGGCTGTGGGCTCTGGCCGAGCACACAGTGCGGTCCGGGCGAACACAGAGCGAGCCGGTGCGAACCGCGGCGGGTCTCGTTGCTGAGTACCTCACTGCACTCTGGGCACGACCTTGCTACGACTGCTGGGAGGAGTTCCCGGACAACGTCCATCCACACACACTTGCAGCCATCTACGGCGGGCTCGCCGCCCATCAGTCAACGAGCGACACCGACCATCACGGCACGCTCCACGAGATCACTGCACTGATCGAATCGGAGGTTGGTGAGGACGGCCACTTCGTCAAATTCCACGGGGCAGACACCGTAGATGCGAGTCTCCTGGGACTGGCTGTGCCGTACCGCGTCGTTCTCCCCGATCACCCGACGATGGTTGCGACAGTCGCCAAGATCGAAGAGTCGCTCCGCTCTGGCGGAGGGGTTCACCGGTACTGTGCAGACACGTTCTACGGCGGGGGTGAGTGGGTGTTGCTGACCTGCTGGCTTGCCTGGTACTACCTCGAACGTCACGAACCGGATCGGGCTCGGGATCTGTTGTCGTGGGTGGAGTCGCAAGCAACCCACGAGGGGTATCTACCCGAACAAGTCCCCGTGAACCTGAACGATCCGTCATGTTATCGACCCTGGCGCGAACGTTGGGGCGACATCGCGTCACCGCTGGTGTGGTCGCATGCCATGTACCTGGTCTGTGAATCCTCGCGTCGCCGGACACGTGACATCGTAGGAACCTGATACGAACACAAGCGTCGGACATCGGCGGTGTCGGAGTACCCATCACGACCCCCAACACCGACGAAGAGCGCGAAAGACGTATATCGGTTCGATATAGACGTATATATCGAATCGATATAGACTGGTGCCACGATGTTGGATTTCGCCGTTCTCGGTCTCTTGATGGAGCGTGCCCGCCACGGGTACGAACTCAAGCGCGCCCTGGGTGAACTCGGGTTCTGGAAGGTGTCGTTCGGGTCGCTGTACCCGGCGTTGCGCCGTCTCGAGAAACGCGGGGCGATCTCTGCTGTGAGCGGAACGGGCCGCCGGAAGGCGTATCAGATCACCGATGAGGGGCTCAAGATCTTCGACACGCTCCTCAAGGCCGACCCTGATGCATCCGAGACCGAGCGGGCCTTCCAGATTCGGCTGGCTTTCCTCGGCCACCTGCCCCGCGAACGCAGGGTCCAGGTGCTCGAGGGTCGTCGTACCAAACTCTCCACCAATCTCAAGTCGGCGCGCGAGATCCTCATCGACGCCCGCTCGAACACAGAGAACCAGGACCGCTACCGGCTCGCGCTGATGGAGCATGCCATGGCGACCACAGAATCGGACATCGCCTGGCTCGACGGTCTCGTCGCAGCGGAACGTGGCGTTGCTTCACAGAACTAGGAACTACAGGAGGACACATGTCCAAAGTACGGGTAGCCATCGCAGGGCTCGGTAACTGCGCCAACTCGCTGATTCAGGGCGTCGAGTACTACAAGGATGCCGACAAGGATCTGAACATCCCCGGCCTGATGCACGTCGATCTCGGCGGATACCACATCGGCTACGTCGAGTTCGTCGCCGCCTTCGATGTCGATGCCTCGAAGGTCGGCCAGGACGTTGCGAAGGCGATGTGGGGTGGGCAGAACAACACCATCCAGTTCGCAGAGGTTGGAGATCTCGGTATCGAGGTGCTGCGCGGACCAACACTCGACGGTCTCGGTAAGTACTACGTCGATCAGGTCGAAGAGTCACCGGCCGAGCCGGTCGACGTCGTGCAGGCGCTCAAGGATGCCAACGCCGAGGTCCTCGTCTCCTACCTCCCTGTTGGTTCTGAAGCCGCGACGAAGTTCTACGCCCAGGCCGCTCTCGATGCCGGCGTCGCGTTCGTCAACGCCATCCCGGTGTTCATCGCCTCGGACCCCGTCTGGGCCCGCAAGTTCGTCGATGCCGGGCTCCCGATCATCGGTGACGACATCAAGTCCCAGGTCGGGGCGACGATCATCCACCGTCAGCTCGCCCGCCTCTTCGAGGACCGCGGTGTACACATCGACAACACGTACCAGCTCAACTTCGGCGGGAACATGGACTTCATGAACATGCTGGAGCGTGAGCGCCTCGTGTCCAAGAAGATCTCCAAGACCCAGTCGGTCACCAGCCAGATCGAGGACAAGATCAACTCCGAGAACGTCCACATCGGCCCGTCCGATCACGTACCGTGGCTCACGGACCGCAAGTGGGCGTACATCCGCCTCGAGGGCACGTCGTTCGGTGACGTTCCGCTCAACGTCGAGATGAAGCTCGAGGTCTGGGACTCACCGAACTCTGCCGGGGTCATCATCGATGCCGTGCGCTGCGCCAAGCTGGCGCTCGATCGCGGCATGGCGGGTCCACTACTCGCCCCGTCGTCGTACTTCATGAAGTCCCCATCGGTGCAGTACCACGACAGCGTCGCCCACGACAACGTCGAGGCCTTCATCGCCGGCGAAGATCTGACCGTCGAAGACCTCGCCACCTTCCTCACCACCTGATCCTCAGGACTCTGGCGTCCAAGAACGCAACATATTGCGGAATCGGACGCCAGACGCCTAGAGGTGGGTGCGGAGGTAGGTGATGTCGACTGTTTGGAGGGCGGCGTCGCCGGGGGTCTCGATGATGATGGGGGCGTTGGCTGCACGGATCATGCCGAGGAGGAGGTCCGCGGGGATCAACCCCTCACCGAAGTTGGCGTGGCGATCGCGATGCGACCCCGCCTCATCTCGCGAATCGTTGGCGTGTACGAGGGCGATCCCACCGGTGAAACCGGCGACACGGTCGACGGCGGTCTCCATGTCGGCTCCGGCAACCCACGTGTGGCACGTATCGAGACACACCCCGACGTTGTAGGCACCGATGGCTTCCCACAATGGACCGTAGTTGTCGAGATCCTGCATGACGGTGTTGCCCTTGCCCGCTGTGTTCTCGACGAGCACCGGTACCGTGGCCTCGAACGAGTCGAGGGCCTTGCGCCACCGTTCGAAACCCACCGACACATCCTCGTCGGCCCCGACACTGCCGCCGTGGACGATCACACCTTTCGCACCGATCGACTCGGCTGCAGCGACCGTTTGGGCGAGGATCTTACGTGACGGGATCCGCACCTTGTTGTTCGGCGATGCGAGGTTCACGAGGTACGGAGCGTGGACGTAGAACTCGATCGGTGAGGCCTCGATGTCGGCAGCGTCGTCTCTCGGGATCGGCGCCTTCCACTGCTGAGGGCTCGACATGAAGATCTGCACGGCGTCGGCTCCACGCACCGCCGCTTCGGTGAGGGGGTTCTTCGAACTGACGTGGGCACCGAGGATCATTCGGTCTCCTCTCCGGTCGTCGGCTCCTGCTCCGGGTCTCCGAGAGGGACCTTGACCTCCCAGGTGAGTGACGGTGGCTCCATCTGACGGATCGCCTCCACTCGCCGGTTGTAGTCGAGGGCGCCCCGGGCTGCGAGCATCACCTCGGTCACCGGCTTCGTCCAGTCATGTGCATCGATGCTGAGCATCCTCCCTTCCCAGGTCGCTCCAACGACGTCCCTCGGGACGTCCCCTGCATCGTTGAGCTCCAGGAGGAGTTGCTCCCTGCTCCCGCCGTCGAAGGGGTCCCGCACGACAGTGCTCGAAACCGAATCCACCTGGCTCCACGGGATCATCACGTCACGTGTCGTGGTACCGATCGGTGCTGTGACACCGTCCTCGTTCACCTCCAGGAGTGGTGCACGTCGAACCAACTCCGTGACACCGATGCCGAACATCAGCGTCCCCGCCGCGATCATC
>JAJRYI010000039.1 GCA_024275815.1 Actinomycetes bacterium
CACAGATCCTCTCGAAGATCCTTCTTCCGGGTGTGTGGAACCTCCTGCTCATGTACCCCGTGTTGATCGGCTTGAAGTTCGCGTTCAAACCGATGGAGAGGGGGTGGGCAGCGTGACGAACCCTGTTCGTGTCGGCATGCTCGGGCTGTTGATCGCTGTTCTCTTCGGTGTGCTTGGACTGCGCCTCTGGACGATGCAGGTCACCGAGGCTCAGGCGTACGAGGAGCGTGCCGATCAGAACCAGGTACGTGTCGTGTTCACCCCCGCGCCTCGCGGTGACATCTTCACCGCAGACGGTGTCAAGGTGGCAGGGACCCGATCGGCGCTCGCTGCGGTCGTCGATCTCGCCCTCGTAGACAAGGACGAGCGCGACGAACTCGCTCAGAACCTCGCAGCCTTCCTCGACGATCCGGCGCTGCCGGCCTCGGCCATCATGGACATCCTTCTCGACCCGAACCAGGGCGCCCAGATCACGGTGGCCAAGGATCTCTCCGAGGACCAGGCCGTATTCCTCATGGAACATCGCGAGTCCTTCCCCGGTGTGAACATCATTCCACAGCCGATCCGCACCTACCCCGAGGGCGAGCTCGGGGCCCACGTGATCGGCTACATCGGTCGACCGAACGAGCAGGATCTCGAGCGGGAGGATGTGAGAGGCACCGATTTCGTCGGAAAGGCAGGCGTCGAAAAGACGTACGACGCTCTCATCAGAGGAACCGAAGGCGTCATCGAGTACCGCGTCGATGCGCGACGCAAGGTGCTGTCCCTCCAGGGTGAGGAACAGCCGACCGCCGGGGGAAGTCTCATCCTGACGATCGATGCAGGCGTCCAGGCACAGCTCCAGGAGTCGCTGCGTGCCGGTCTGCTCCAGGCGCGCCGGCTCGAGATGGAGGAACGGGTCGGTGTGCTCAAGAAGACATCGATCCCACAGTTGCTCGTCGAGGCACTCGAAGAGGAGCGGGCCGAGATCGAAGAGAAAGCGGCCAAAGCAGCTGAGGCGGCTGCCGACAGCCAAGACGACGGTGCGAGCGAGACTCCGCTCCCGCCACCCTCCGAGCCGATCGAGATCGATCCGGCGAAGGCTCTCGGATCCCTCTACCCGGGTCTTCCGATCGATGAGAGCGGTGTCTGTGTTCCGGTGCAACGTGTCTCGATCCCACTGGCGGGCACCGCGTCGCTGTCGGGACGGGAGCCGAGGGTTGCCCGTGTCTCCTCCATCGAGGAGGTCGGCGGGAAGCTCGTTGCGACCGTGACCATCGAGGGAGAGACGTTCACGGTCAAAGACAACCAGTCCTTCGCAGGCACGTTGCAGGTGCTCGCGGTGACCGAGGATGAACTCATCGTCTACCACAAGGACAAGTGGTGCCCGGTTCGCACGATCGGTGTCGTGATGAACCCCAACGATGGTTCCATCATCGCGATGGGTTCGTACCCCTCGTTCGATCCGACGGTCTTCGTCGACGGGCTGAGTTCCGAGCAGTGGGCCACGTTGGGAACCGTCGGGGCGTTCCAGAACTTCGCCGTGCAGGGACTCTACGCCCCCGCTTCGACCTTCAAGACACTTCCCTACGTCCTTGCACTCGAAGAGAGCTACTACCCCCTCGATCGCGGCGTCGGGGACAAAGAGGTCGGCGAGGCCAAGCCGGGTGGGGACCGCTCGAGCGCAGCCGACGGTGAGGGATCGGCGCCTGCCGAGGCGGTCGTCCAGCCGTTGCAGACCGACACCGACGAGTACAGCTGTTCGGGCGAGTTCAAGTTCCGTCTCAACGACGGAACGGTCCAGACCAAGCGTGACTGGAAGTGGCCACAGGGGCACGGTCCGTTGGACCTCCACGGGGCGCTCCAGGCGTCGTGCGATCTGTACTTCTGGGACATCGCGCTTCGCCTGTGGAACGAGCGCGGTGACGACTCAGGACTCGACAAGGAGAACCTGCTTCAGGAGTACGCGAGAGACTTCGGTTTCGGCACGGCCACTGGCATCGATCTTCCGTTCGAGCGTGACGGCCTCGTCCCGGACAAGGCGTGGTTCGTGTCCGAGCAGCGGGCGGGATCACCTCGAGTTCGGCCCGACGGTCCATGGGTGGGTGGTGACCTCATGGACTTTGCGGTGGGCCAGGGTGCAACCCTGACGACCCCGCTCCAGATGGCCAACGGCCTCGCTGCGATGGTGAACGGCGGCACCGTGTGGAAACCGAGGGTCGTCGACCAGGTCGTCGACCAGGACGGTGAGGTGATCGTCGCCAACGAGCCGGAGGTGATCAACCGCGTCGATCTCGACCCGCGGACGTCCCGGATGCTCCTTGCAGATCTACAGCAGGTCGTCAACAACCAGGAACGGGGTACGGCACGCAAGGCGTTCGCCAACTTCGGTCCCGGTGTCGAACTCGTCGGGGGCAAGACCGGTACCAGCGAGATCATCAAGGCCCCGCGCGCCAAGCACTACATGCAGGTCGACAGCGCCTTCTTCGTCGGCGTGGCCCCCGTGACGAGGCCCGAGTACGTCATCGCCGTCGTCGTCGAACGTGGGGGTAGCGGTGGTCGTGTCGCAGCCCCGATCGCAAGGCAGGTCCTTCAGTACCTGCTCAACGGACCCGAAGGCGTCACCGAGATTGCGCCGGGCCTGGAGGCCGACTGATGGCCTACGCGTCACGGACCCGCGAGGTCGCCCCGTACGCGAACCGCCAGGCCCCGCTACGGCCCGACATCGTGCTGGTACTGACGTACCTGATGATCTCGGCGATCGGCCTGCTCATGGTGTACTCCGCCTCTGCGCCGGGGCTTCGTGCAAGGGGACTCGACCCGTCTGGTGAGCTCAAGACACAGGCGTTCTTCATGCTTCTCGGCTTCATCGTCTTCGGCATCATCTCGATGCTCGATCTCACCTAGGTAAAGGCGTTCGTCGGGCCGATCTACATCATCGTTACGGGGCTCCTGGTACTCGTGCTGACCCCCCTCGGTGACAGTGAGGGGATCGCTCAACGCTGGATCGATCTCGGTCCGATCCAGTTCCAACCATCCGAACTCGCGAAGATCGCAGTGATCTTGATGGTTGCATCCCTGATCGCCGCTTCCGAAGTCCCTCTCTCGTGGAGGACGGTGGCAAGGGTCCTCGTCGTCGTCGGCATCCCCGCACTACTGATCTTCCGGCAACCAGACCTCGGCACGATGCTCGTGTTCGCGTTCGTTGCCCTCGCGATGCTCTTCGTCGGCGGCGCCACACTTCGCCAGCTCGCGTTCCTGTTCGTGTCCACGGCTGTTGCAACGGTTGGCATCTTCCAGTTGAACCTCATCAAGGAGTACCAGGTCAACCGCCTGACTGCCTTCATCAACCCCGGTGCACACGAGCTCAGCCTTTCCTACAACCAGGTCCAATCGGAGATCGCCATCGGTTCCGGCGGCTTGTTCGGGAAGGGGTTGTTCGCTGGATCCCAGACGAACTTCCAGTTCGTCCCCGTCCAGTCGAGCGACTTCATCTTCACCGCGGTCGCTGAGCAGTTCGGGTTCGTCGGCAGCATCGTCGTCATCGCCCTGTTCGGCCTTCTGTTGTTCCGGCTCTTGACGATCGCGGTGGGTGCACGAGATCGCTTCGCGTTCCTCGTGACTACCGGTATCACGGCGATGTTCGCGTTCCATGTCTTCGTCAACATCGGCATGACCATCCGGATCATGCCGGTCACGGGGTTGCCTCTTCCCTTCATGTCCGCCGGTGGAACCGTCTTCGTGGCGATGAGCGCTGCACTCGGGCTTGCCCACTCTGCGTGGATTCGCAGGCACCGTCAACCCGGATCACGGCGGGACGACTGACCAGTCGGCACGCGGCGACCCCTTGCTATCGTCCAGGGTCATGCATCGACGCGCAGATCAGGGTTGGATCGAGGTCATCGCAGGCCCGATGTTCTCGGGGAAGAGCGAGGAGCTGATCCGTCGCGTCACCCGCTACCACCTCGCACGTGTCCCGACACAGACGTTCAAGCCTGCCCTCGACACGCGCTACGCCGTTGCCGAGGTCGTGTCGCACTCACGCCTGTCGACGGAGGCAACTCCGGTGGGAGATTCAGCAGAGCTGCTGCGCACGGTCGAAGACCGTACGGTGATCGTCGGGATCGATGAGGGCCAGTTCTTCGATGACGGTCTCGTCGAGGTCGCTGAGATGCTTGCCGGTGCAGGGAAGAACCTCATCATCGCCGGTCTCGATCTCGACTATCTCGGCCGACCGTTCGAACCGATCCCGTCGTTGATGCTGAGGGCCGAGTACGTGACCAAGTCGCTTGCCGTGTGTCACAAGTGCGGAGGGGCAGGTTTGTTCACTCAGCGTGTCGTGCAGTCCGACGATCTGGTCGTGCTCGGAGCGACCGATACCTATGAGGCCCGATGCCGCCGCTGTTACGACCCCAACGAAGCGAGCCAGACCACGATGGACGTGGAGTAGGAGCCGTTCCCCGTTGTTCCACGACCCACGACGTGAGGACCCGTCCACAGATCCGCGCGGTGAACGGTGAACGGTG
>JAJRYI010000040.1 GCA_024275815.1 Actinomycetes bacterium
CTCAGGGATCACGATCGAGACCAAGGCCAAAGGGGGGATTCTCAAGTCCCTCGGGAGATCCGTCTTCGGCGGTGAGTCCTTCTTCATGAACACCTACCGCACCCAAACCGGTGGAACCCTCCGTCTCGCTCCATCGCTCCCAGGGGACATGATGGTGCTCGATATCCACCCGGATCAACCCATCAAGCTTCAAAGTGGTGGCTACATCGCTTCCACCGAGGGGGTCGAGATCGACACGAAGTGGAGTGGTTCCAAGACGTTCTTCGCATCGGAGGGTGCGATCATGCTGCGAATCTCGGGGCAGGGGCAACTCGTCATAGCCAGTTTCGGCGCTCTCGATACATGGACGCTCGGCCCGGGCGAAACGTACACGGTGGACACCGGCCACCTCGTATCGATGACCGACGACATCGGTTTCAAGGTGCGAAAGGTCGGCAACTGGAAGAGCACCCTGTTCTCCGGCGAGGGCCTCGTCGTCGACCTGACCGGTCCCGGGACGTTCACGACCCAGAGCAGAAGCCAGGATGCCTTCCTGTCGTGGCTCATCCCGCGTCTCCCGAGTTCGAACACGTCATCGGCGTAGTGATCTCCGACACACAGAGTGCAGGGTCGATCGGATGGGGCTGATCCTCGCCTCCGGCTCGCCGCGGCGTTCCCTCCTCCTATCGGCAGCGGGTGTGGCGTTCAGCGTCGATGTCCCCGATGTCGACGAATCGCCCCTCGACCTCGAGCAACCGGCTGAGTACGTTCTGCGGTTGAGCGCCGCCAAGGCACATGCGGTCTCTCGAGACGTCGATGACGTCGTTCTCGGGGCCGACACGACCGTCGTTTTGGACGGTGCCACGATCGGCAAGCCTCGCGACGCTGCCGATGCTCTCGAGATGCTGCTCTCCCTCGAGGGCAGGACACACTCTGTGCTCACCGGATGGACGGTGCTCCAGGGAGAGCGCGAACGGTTCGGTGTCGAGGAGTCCCTCGTCACCTTCCACGAACGTTCACGAGCAGAGTTGCAAGACTACGTGGAGCGCACGGAGCCACTCGACAAGGCGGGTGCGTACGCGCTCCAGGGAGACGACGGATGGCTCGTGGAACGGGTCAACGGATCGAGGGCGAACGTCATGGGACTCCCCATCAGGGAGGTCGTCGAGGCACTCGCCCACTTCGGTATCACCCGTTCAACCCCGCAGGGCTGAGGAAACGACCTTCATCATGTCTGTCGTCTTGCCCGACGCAACGAACTCGACGAAGTGCTCGGCGGCGGTGTTCATCTGACGATTCGTCACGAACCACACGGGTTTGGGCGCAAGGTGGAACTCACCCTTGCCGAGCGTTCGGTGGCTCGGAGCGAACGGACCGCGCGCCACCGTCTTCTGCGGCTTTGCGAACATGAGGGCGTTGTGGACGACACCGATTCCACTGCCGACGGCGCTCGGAGAGTTGCCAGGGTACGCCCCCCAAGGCGCCCTGGAGGACAGATAGACGAAGGCACTCCACACGTTCACGCCGATTCCGCCGTAGCGGAGATCCGCGATCATCTCCCGATACGGCCCGGGGTACGCCTTCTCCGTCTTTGGGTGGACGATGATGCTCGCACCGAGCGAGCCCTCGAGCACGTCGTTGGCGAACGCCGTTGCCGAAGCCATGTACGTTGGGACATCGGGACTCGGCAACGTCACAACCGCCAGCGCAGGTGCGAAGTACTCGGTCACGAACGCCGGGTCATCGGTGGCTGTGGCGTCGAGTCCTGTCACGAGGAACCGCTTCGCCTCGTCTCCGAACTCCTCCACCGTACCCGAACCGACTCGCACCGCTTCACAGCGTTCAGCCGCACCCGGATAGTACGGATCTCGATCCTCGATCTGAGCGAGCACGGAACGAACTTCGTCGAGAAAGGCGTCTGTGAGATCCCATGATTCGGGGAGAACGAGGACCTGGGACGCGATGCAGTTGAATCCGGAGTTGTTCATCTTCTGGGACACGACGTTCTCGGCCTGGAACCGCAGATCCGCCCGTGACCAGTCTCCGGGTACCACGATGGTCGGTGATACCCCGCCCAACTCCGCAGTGATCGGCTTGTCGTTGATCGGCGTGTCGGCCTTGCGGTTCGCCTCCCCGATCTCGCCGGGCCCATATCGGATC
>JAJRYI010000041.1 GCA_024275815.1 Actinomycetes bacterium
CTCGACGGTGAGAACGTTGGATGCGGGGATGTCGGTGCGAGCCATGGGGAGAGGATACTTGGGGCATGTGCCGTGAGGGGCAGTCGATCACCGTTCACCGATGAAGCGCAAGCATCCAGAAGAAGTCCGGCCTTCGGGCTGTGAGCTGTGAACTCTCCATCGGGTGGAACCTCCGTGGGGCCTCTCGCCGTCGTAGCGGTGACCGGCTGGGGAGCCGGACATGAACGAGGGAGAGAGAAATGAAGAACGACGACAACCACACACGACGAAGATCGGTCCGGTTCGCCTTTGCGGCGGTCGTGATCGCGCTCGTTGCCGCGGCCTGCTCGAGCAGCAGCGACGAGTCGGCTGCGCCCGTAAGCGAGGGCGGCACCGGCGGGGAGGCTATCCAGTATGACCAGGACTACGCCGGAGGGGCAGACGCAGTGGCTCCTGGTGATGACGGTGCGTTCAAGACCGTGGTCACGGACAGTGGGTCTGTCGTGTTCGTACCCACGGGCAGTACGGCGATAGATGCGAAGGTCATCAGGGATGGCAGCGTAGAGCTGCGGATCGCCCCCGGATCCTTCGGAGCGACGACGGCACAGATCCGTACGATCGCAGCGGATCTCGGCGGGTACGTCGCCTCCGGTGAATCCCGTATCGAGGAGTACGACGACGAGCGGTACGCCGTAGGTTGGTACACGATCAGGATCCCGACCGACCGCTTCGATGACGCTGTTGCCCGGATCGGTGACCTGGGGGAGAACGTCTCGTCGACGCTCTCGAGCCAGGACGTCACCGAGGAGTACGTCGATCTCGAAGGTCGGCTCAACTACTGGCGTGAGCAGGAAGCGTTCTACGGGCGTCTGATGGAGGAAGCCACGACTATCGACGATCTCGTGACGATCCAGACCCGGATGCAGGAAGTCCTCCTCAACATCGAGGAGATCGAGGGACGTCTGCGGTACCTCGACGGCAGGACACAGTTCGCGACTCTCACTGTGGGGTTGACCGAGGTGCCCGACGGCCCGATCGTCCCCGTAGAGCCCGTCGATGCGGGACCCATCGCCCAGGCGTTCGACCAGGCCGGCGAGGTGCTTCTCGCAACGGTGGCGTTCCTGATCGTGGGAGCAGCCGTGCTCATCCCGATCGGTGTCCTGGCGTTGTTCGTGTACATGCTGACACGCCTCTTCCTCTCGCTGCGGCGCAAGGGCGAACCCACCGAGGGCTGAAATGAGGGGATCCGGTGAGGCTTGGCGGGCTTCACCGGATTCCAAACCTCTTGACTCAGCAATTGATCGCACAGGGGTATCATCGACACATGTGTGCTAGCGGCACAGGCCTGTGATCTGATGGACTCACTCGAACGTCTCGAAGAACTGAGCACGTCTCTTCTCGCTCATTCCAGAGAAGCCACGGTCAGCAGCCACGCAACCAAGGTGATCGAGGCCTACACGTCCCTGGATCCGAAGGATCGGCCGGCGTACTTCGGATTCCTTCGCGATGAGATGACGGTGGACCACGAGGCGCTGCGCTCTGCCGCTACGTCCTACCTCGATTCTCCCGATGAGGCGAGAGCCGTCGCGCTCGGTGTCGCCTCCGAGCCGGTGCGGCGGGAGTTCCTCAGGCTCCTGAACACCGCTCCGGGAGGAACCCGATCGATCGTCGACATGCGCGCCGACCTTCTCGGACTCCTTGCAAAGGATCCAGACCTTCGGGTTGTCGATGCCGCGTTCCTCCATGTTCTGCGATCCTGGTTCAATCGGGGGTTCCTCGAACTACGACGCCTCGATTGGTCGACACCGGCTGCCATCCTCGAGAAGCTCATCGCTTATGAGGCGGTGCACGCCATCGTCGGGTGGGACGACCTGCGACGGCGGCTCGAGTCGGATCGCCGTCTCTACGCGTACATGCCCCCGGCCCTTCCCGACGAACCGTTGATCTTCGTGGAAGTGGCCCTCGTCGATCATGTCGTTGGTTCGATCGAGGATGTCCTCACACAGCCACCTGCCATCGAGGCGAGGGAGCCGACGACGGCCATCTTCTACTCGATCACGAATACACAGCCTGGCTTGAAGGGCATCTCGTTCGGGAACTTCCTCATCAAACAGGTGATGGGCGAACTCCAACGCGAGATCCCGACGTTGCACACGTTCTCGACGTTGTCGCCGATCCCGGGGTTCCTTGCATGGCTTCGAAGCCAGTCAGACGATGATCTCGAGTGGATGGACTCCGGGGCCAGGGCACGGCTCCCCGCGCTCAACGGAACAGAGTGGATCGACTTCCCGTGGGCACAGCAGGACCTCGAGCCGGCACTGATGCAGGCCGCAGCTCACTACCTGTACACCGTCAAGCGTCCCGCCACCGCTCCGCCGCGCCCGCTCGATCCCGTGGCGGGTTTCCACTTGCGCAACGGTGCCTCGATCCACCGGCTCAACTGGATGGGAGATCCGTCTCCGAAAGGGCTCGGAGAGTCGGCGGGCATACTCGTGAACTATCTCTACGACGCTGATGCTGTCGTGGCGAACGTCGAAGCGTTCGTCGGAAGTGGCACGATCGCAGCGAGCGAGCAGATCATCACGTTGGCTGCCGGCAGGACGGTGGACACCACGGACGTTACGGGTCGATAGTTGCCCGTCAGTGTCAGCGCTTGAGGGTGAACGGGGGGTACTCGTCGGTGAGCGCTGCCATCCACGCCCAGGTGCGCGCCCACCAGCGATGGAACCCCACGAAGTACCAGTGGAGTGAGAGGGGAAGTGTTCCGTTGATGAGGATCATCAGGTAGCCGAACCACGCGAGGAACAGCGTCCCGAGCGTCAGCCAGAGAAGCACGATCAGGTGGGGGATGGCCAGGATCGGCCGAATCAGGACGATGCCGAGACCTGCAAGCAGGCGACTTCGCTGCTCGGGGGGTGCCTCGACCAGTACCTGTGCTGGATGGTGTTCGTCGGTCCCGAACGTGGGGTAGATGTCGGTGGTGCTCGTGAACCAGGCAAAGACGCGACTGGTCCACTCGAGAAAGATCATCTCGAAGTTCTCGACCCACAGGGGTGTGCTGCCGGTGATGAGGATGTACCAGTAGCCGATCCACACGATGAACTGCACGGCGATCCCATACGCCAGCAGCAGGAAGATGTGAGGGATCAGCAACAACGCTTTGGCGAACGCGATCAACCCGAGCGCCGCGAGGCCGCGACTGCGGTACTCGTCGTCGACGGGAACCACGAAGTCAACTGGATAGGGGGAGCCGTCGCTCATTTCCACCTCGATCGTGCATAGTCGGTGTACTCGTCTGTCA
>JAJRYI010000446.1 GCA_024275815.1 Actinomycetes bacterium
CGAAGAAAGCCTCGACGGCCTCGGGGTCGGTGACGTCGACGCGGCGAAGGATCAGCCTGTCTTCGTCGAGTTCGAGCTCCTCTTCGAGGCGGGTCGCCTCGTCCGGGAGAAGGTACGTGGCCGCGACTTTGAATCCGCGGTCGATGAGTAGCGGGATCAGGCGATAGCCGACTGAACCCGTCCCACCTGGGATGACTGCAACGTTCGATTCACTCATGCCGCCACACTAGCGGCACTTCTGTGTGGGACTGTGGCCGTGGTACCCTCGCTCGGACGTCGAACACCGCGCGGAGGCACCTATGGCATCTATCACCCTCGAAGACATCGGGAAGATCTATCCGGATGGGACCCGTGCCGTGGGTCAGGTGAATCTGATGATCAACGATGGGGAGTTCCTCGTACTGGTCGGGCCATCGGGGTGCGGCAAGTCGACGGTGCTGCGCATGATCGCAGGGCTCGAGGAGATCACTGAGGGCAAGCTCAGTATCGGTGAGCGGGTCGTCAACGATGTTCCTCCCAAGGATCGCGACATCGCGATGGTGTTTAAGAACTATGCCTTGTACCCGCACATGTCGGTGCGCGACAACATGGCGTTCGGACTCAAGCTTCGTAAGACACCGAAGGAGGAGATCGATCGCCGGGTGCTCGAAGCTGCCGAGATCCTCGAGATCACCGAGTTGTTGGACAGGAAACCGAAGGCACTCTCGGGTGGTCAGCGTCAGCGAGTGGCGATGGGTCGTGCGATCGTGCGTGAGCCGATGGCGTTCCTCATGGACGAGCCGCTTTCGAACCTCGATGCCAAGCTCAGGGTGCAGATGCGTGCAGAGTTGAGCCATCTGCATCAGCGGCTCAAGACGACGACGGTCTACGTGACCCACGATCAGGTCGAAGCGATGACGCTGGGTCAACGCGTTGCGGTGATGCGTCCGGTGTCCGGGAAGAGGCCGTACAACCTCCAGCAGGTGGCTAAGCCGACGGACCTGTTCAACCATCCGGTGAACCTGTTCGTTGCAGGGTTCATCGGGAGCCCGTCGATGAACATGGTCTATGGCACCGTCACGAAGGATGCAGACACCTACAAGGCGACGTTTGCCGGGTACACGGTGACGGTCGACCCCGTCGCGATCGAACGGCATCCGGGGATCGACGAGCATCTCGGCAAGGAGATCGTCATCGGGATTCGGCCCGGGACGTTCGAAGATGCCCGTGTCGTTCCCGAAGCTCCGGAGCGCACGATCCGGGTCAAGACGGATGTCAACGAACTCCTGGGATCCGAGTCCTACGTCCACTTCGAACTCGATGCCCCTCCTGTCGTGACCCCGGACATCGAGGAGTTGCTTGCCGACGCAGGAACCGACTCGTCATCGCTTGGTGACACGACGAGGTTCACAGCCCGGGTGAGTCCCGACGTCGACGTTTCGGACTTCTCGACACTGGATCTCGTCGTCAACACAGCCAAGCTGCACTTCTTCGACATCGACACCGGGGACAAGATCGGTATGGTCACCGATCCGTCAGCTGAGTTCCACCGAGATTCCGACGCTCTCTAACTCCGGAAGCAACTCGCTCGCGAGGACCGCCTCGTTCATCGTGTGCACTCCCGGCCGGTTCACCCGGCCGCTGGCGATGAGATCGGCGAGTGCTGTTGTCGGGAACGCCGTCGTACGGGCCAGGGCCGAGAACGCCCCGTGTGCCCTGTCCTCCATCTGGTAGGTCGTGGTCGCACCATCGTGCTCCCGCCATACGCGAACCAGCACGAGGTCCGGCTCTCCCCGTGGCAGCCTTCGGGCGAGAGCGTCGACGAGAACCGAACGTGGAGTCACCTGGCTGCCTGCAATGAGATGGGAAGTCTCATCGAAGAGTCCCAACTCCAGCATCACCCTGAAAGCGTTTCCGTGGCCCGGATAACGAAGTGTCTTGTACTCGAGAGACATCACATCTCCCTCGTGGTTCCTGCACATCGTGGACGTTCCCCCGGCGGTGGAGAAGGCTTCTAGCGGCCCCCAGTGTGGCCACGACACCGCCTCGAACCGGGAGAGCGGTTGGACGGTCGTATAGGTACCGTCGGCGATGATCTCGCAAGGTTCGGCGTACTCGTTGATGAGGCCGGCGGGACTGAAAGCGAGCTGGTAGCCGAGCGCCCCGACGGGGTCCTGGGGGAGGGCCCCGACGCGCATCTGGATACTGTCGATCGGCCCCGGACCTGCCGACGAGATCAGATCCTCGGCGAGCACGTTGGCGAGGCCGGGGGCGAGACCGCAGTCGGGAACGAGCATCACACCGGCCTCGAGAGCGTCATCATGCAGGCGCTTCTGTGCTGCAACGACCGTCGGGTTCCCTCCGAAGTCGAGGTAGTGGGTTCCGGTGGCAACCGCGGCGGATGCAACACCGAAGCCGTACCTGTAAGGGACCGCGCTGATGACGAGGTCGACACCTTCAAGGACTGCCATGAGCTCCCCGGCATCGGCCACGTCGAGTGCTACGGGAACAGCACCGAAGGCATGGGCGGATCGTTGCGCCGCCGACTCGTCGCTGTCAGCGATGACGACATCGAAACCCCGGCGGCGAAGGTCCCACGCCGCAGCGGATCCGACGATTCCCGCACCGAGTACGAGTAGGGCCATGGTGCCTCCTCAGGGGGTCAGTCTCTTGAACACTTCGGCAGGTCCTGTGCCGAGGTTCTGTCCGTTCCTGGTATGCCACGCATCGATACTGGCGACGAACTCGGCACGACGACTGGTGTCCTCATCGGGATCCCCCATCGTCGTGGGTCCTTGCGACGAGTGGCAGAAGAGAGCCTCGATCTTGCGTTCGAACCACTCCGGTGCAACCGGCTCTGCGTGGTCGGGTTGATCTGCAGACCACAAGAGCAGCGCCGCCGGACGATGTGCAGCGAGACCCGAGTCCATCAAAGCGAGTGGCTCGCGGGCCGAGACGACACCGTCGACGGCGGCCATGCCCGCGGCGCGGTGGTCCGGGTGGAGTTGATACCGCTGCCATGGATCATGCGTGAGTACGACGTCGGGTCGATGCGTCCGGATCGCCCCGGCGATCGTCATGCGCAGATCCATCGAGTACTCGAGTTCGCCATCGACGAAGCCGAGGTGCTCACAGAGATGTGCACCGATCACATCGGCAGCCGCGCGCTGCTCGCGGATGCGTTGAGCGGCGAGGTCCTCCTGATCGTGGTTCGGATCCCACGATCCCTTGGAACCGTCGGTGAGGACGAGGATGGTGATCACAGCGCCGGCGTTCGCCCATCGAGCAAGCGTCGCCCCCGCACCGAACTCGGCGTCGTCGGGGTGTGCCCCGATGGTGAGGACCCGGCGAGGGGTCTCGAGTGGGGGATCGTCGATGTGAAGGTCGGAGAAGAGGTTCGAGGTCACGAGGTGGAGAGTAGAGGGGATGCAGCCAGAAGGTGGGAGCCAGATCCTGGCAGCGGTTACGGGCCGTCGTCTCTGTGTCGCGTGATCTCGACCTCGAGATCGGGGAACACCCCCAGGTGTGTCGGCGTGTCGATATCGACGCTCAGCATGGGTGAAGGAACGACGACTGCGCTTGGGGCTGCAGCGAGATGTCGGTGGAACGATCCAGGCCCGTAGGAGAAAGGGAACCTGCCGAACCCGCCGATGACACTCGTGCCACCGTCGCTGCTCGGGACCAGCACCGTCGAGCGTTCGGCGATGGCGGACACGTCGGCGATCGCCTCCGAAGTCACGAGAGGGAGGTCGGCGTGGATGACGAGCCACGGGTGACCTTCGGCGCTCGCCACTCCAGAAGCAACTGCATCAGACAATCCGGTGCCGGGGTCATCGCCAACGGCAAGACCCTTGCTGATGGCCCATGACCACACGTCGCGGGAACCGGTGACGACCATCGTAGTGAGGCCCGCTGAAGTGGTCGCAGAGACGACC
>JAJRYI010000447.1 GCA_024275815.1 Actinomycetes bacterium
ACGCTGCATCGATCGGGTGTGTCGATTCGTCGTGGTGGCCGTTCGTCGAAGCCGTCGCCCCGCTCGATGGGCGGGGTCCCAACCCGCTGCTCCAGAACCACTTCATGATGGCGGTACACCCGCCGCTGCTCTACATCGGGTTCGTCGGGTTCACGGTTCCCGTCGGGTTCGCGATCGCAGCTCTCATCCGCCGTGACTTCGGCCGGGCCTGGCTCGACCGGACCCACCGCTGGTCGTTGATCGCCTGGGTCTTCCTCACCGGTGGAATCCTGATCGGTGGCTGGTGGTCCTATGAGGTACTCGGCTGGGGTGGGTTCTGGGCGTGGGATCCCGTCGAGAACTCGTCGTTCCTCCCGTGGCTCCTCGCAACGGCGTTCATCCACTCAGCGATCGTCCAGAGACGGCGCGGGATGCTCCAGGCGTGGAACTTCATCCTCGTGATCGCCACTTTCGCGTTCACGATCCTCGGCACGTTCATCACCCGCTCAGGGGTCATCGCGTCGGTCCATGCGTTCTCCCAGTCGGTCGTGGGCCCTGCCCTCCTCGGACTGCTGTCCGTCGTCGTCATCGGATCGCTCGGGCTCTTCATATGGCGATCGGGCGAGATTGCCCAGGCACCACGCCTCGACTCGTTGTCGTCGCGTGAGGGGTACATCCTTGCAAACAACCTGCTGCTGACCGTCTTCACGTTCACGGTGCTCTTCGGCACCATGTACCCGATGCTCGTCGAAGCAGCCTCGGGCGACGAGGTCGCTGTTGGACGCCCGTTCTTCGACAGGGCGTCGATCCCGATCGCACTGCTGCTGCTCCTCATCCTGGGCATCGGGTCGATCTCTCCGTGGCGAGTGGCGACACCGAAGGTCCTGTGGGAGCGGCTCCGCCTTGCAACCGTCATCGGCCTCATCTCGGGGGCGCTCGCCGTTGCGGTGTGGGGGATCGACTCGAACGCCGTCGTTGCAACGATCGTGCTCACGTTCTTCGTGCTCACCGCCATCATCAACCGGTTCATCTCCGTTGTGCGTTCACGCCCCGAATCCGCACCGAAGGCGTCCGTCAAGGTCCTCAGGAACGAGCCCGGCTACTGGGGCGGCCAGATCGCACACATCGGTGTCGCCCTCATGGCGATCGCCATCGCGACGACCGGTGGCCTCGCGACGCGTGGCACCGTCGCGCTCGCTCAGGGCGAGACGGCCGTGGTCGCGGGCTACTGCATCCGGTACGTCGAACCGGTGTCACGGGTCGAGCCCAACAGGACGATATCGGGGGTCATCGTCGAGGTCCTGGACGAGTCCTGTACGAACGTCAGGGACGTGCTCGAACCGAGGGTCAACACCTACCCGGGGGCAGTGCAGCCGATCGGTACACCTGCAGTGTCGGAAGGGTTCATCAACGACGTCTACCTCGCGATCGCCGGCGGGTCGGCCGAGCGCATCGAACTCAACGTGTTCGTGTTCCCGCTCCAGGGGTTGGTCTGGTTCGGTGGGTTCGTCGTGATCCTCGGTGGACTTTTCGCCATGGTCCCGACACCAAACAAGCAGCATCGAACGTCAAAGGACGAAGAAGACGAAGAAACCCTCGAGACGGCTGTGGAGGCCGGGACATCCGATGACTGATCGAACCAAGAACATCATCTTCGGCGCCATCGGTGCCCTGGCACTGGTTGTGATCGTCGCTGGTCTGTTGCCCGGTGACTCCACACCCCCGACCGAAGCAGAGAGGGTCGATGCCCTCGCTTCTGCCATCAAGTGCCCGTTCTGTAACGGTGAATCCCTCGCGGAGTCCCAATCCTCCGTCGCTGCCGAGTACCGGGCGCTCATCACCCAGCGGGTTGCCGACGGTGCGACCGACGAAGAGGTCATCGATGAGTTCGCGGCCAAGTTCGGGGATTCGTACATCCTCGACACCTCGACGACGAGCTGGTCGATCGCTTTGTGGATCGTCCCGATACTCGCCATCTCCATAGGAGCAGGTGTCGTCACGTGGATGTACCGGTCGGCTCGACGACGATCGGAGGTCGTCCAGTGAGTGACCGCGTACGTGAACAGATAGAACTCCTGCGCGAGGAGATCGAAGACGTCGATGCCCAGGTGCTCGATGGCGACCTCGACGAGGAGACAGCTGCCGGGATCAAAGCCAGATACGAGGCGGAACTCGCCGCGCTCGAAGCCTCCGCTGCTGCAGCCGTCACCGTAGAAGCAGACGACGAACAGGACGGGGAGTCGGTCAAGGGCCGCAAGCGTCTCAACGGGCGAGCGATCACCGGCATTGCACTCGTGACCGTTGCAATGACCGTGATCGGCATCTTCGCCGTGCAGTCGATCAACAACCAGCGCATCACCGGTGCCGATGGGATCGTCGGAGACATCGTTCGCGGTGAGGCCCAGATCAACCTCGATGACGTCTCGAACGAGGAGATCGAAGCGGTCGTCGCTGCGAACCCCGACATCATCCCCATGCGCCTGGCCCTTGCCCGGCGCTACTTCGAGGCCGGGGAGTTCGACAAGGCCCTCGATCACTACTTCGAAGTGTTGAACCGTGAACAGAACCCAGAAGCCCTGGCCAACGTCGGCTGGATGACGTACCTGTCGGGTCGGCCCGACATTGCGGTCAGCTACGTCGAGGCTGCCATGGAGCGACAGCCTGACTACCTCGCTGCCGAGTGGTACCTCGGGAACATCTACATGGCTCTCGGGCGGAACGATGAGGCCTCGGTGTTCCTCTTGAAGATCTCGACGTCCAATGAAGTACCCGACGACGTCAAAGCAGAGGCAGTCAAGCTGCTCGAACAGATCCGCTCGGAGGGATGATGGACCCCAACACCGACATCGAACCCCAACAACCACCACCCGACGAAGAGGACCAACGAGGGGGGAAGATGGTGTGGGCGGCGATCGCCGGCGCCGTCATCTTCATCATCCTCGGCGTCGTCTTCACCGGCCGCTTCGGCGGTGACCCGTCGATCTCATCGTCACCGCTCATCGGCAAACCCGCACCGACCGACCCGATCGCGCTCATGGACGGCTCGGGGCAGATCTCTATCACCGACTACGCCGGAGACATCCTGGTCGTGAACTACTGGGCGAGCTGGTGCCTGTCGTGTCGCGAGGAGCACCCCGACCTGCTTCAGGCAGCGGCCGACTACAAAGATCTCGGTGTGACGTTCATCGGGGTCAACTACCAGGACACGTACCCCAACGCGATCGCGTTCCTCGATGAGATGGGGTGGAGCGACGAGACGATCTACGTCGTCGACGAAGGGTCAACCACAGCGTTCCAATGGGGTGTGCTCGGGATCCCCGAGACGTTCTTCGTGAACCGTGAAGGCATCATCGTCGGCAAGGTCTCGGGGCCTTCGACCTACGCGTTGCTGTCGCGGACGCTGGACCAGATCATCCTCGGTGAGTCCATCGGTGACATCAAGACCGGTGAGGTCGAGAATCGGTAGGGGTTCGTCGTCGGGCGACCCCGGTCGGGTCACATGTCCATGGCGCCCGTGGCGTCGGTGTGGGACCACATGAAGAGTCGCTCACCGATCGTAATGGCGAGGACGCCGCCGATCGACACGTAGACGACGAGCACGTCCTGTGACGCCTTGATCCACAGGAACGCTGCGAGCACGATGACGTCGAGGACGATCGCCGTGATCACGATCACCGGCTTCACGTCGATGCGGGACCGCAGACGGGTCAGGATGCCCCAGTGGATCGCGATGTCCATGATGAGGTAGAAGATGGCCCCCAACGCTGCGATGCGCGACAGGTCGAGTGCGACGGTGAGGAACATCGCGAACGCGACCGTGTAGACCATGGCATGGGTGCGGAGGGTCCCCGGCATACCGAAGTGGCGGTGGGGAACCTCTTTCATGCTGGTGAGCATGGCGAGCATCCGCGACGCCGCAAAGACACTTGCCATCACACCTGATGCCGTGGCGATGATGGCCAGGGCGACCGTGAGCCAGACGCCGGCGTTGCCGAACGCGGGCTGTGCGGCTGCGGCGAGCACGAAGTTCTGTGCGGAGATGATCTCGGTGAGGGTGAGGTTGCCTGCAACCATGACGGCGAGGGTGATGTAGAGAGCTGCTGAGATGGCGATCGAGATGATGATCGCCCGCCCCGTGTTGCGGTGGGGGTCGACGATCTCGCCACCGCTGTTCGTGATGGTGGTGAACCCCTTGTAGGACAAGATGGCGAGAGCGATCCCGGCGAGGAACCCTCCGGAGCCGACGGATCCGGTGCCCTGGGAGCCGTTGGTGAAGTTGGCTACCTCGATGAACCAGAGACCGGCGACGGCGAATATGGCGAGGCCACCGACCTTGATCGCCGCCATGACACCCTGGGATGCCTGGATGGCTCGGTTGCCTGCGATGTTGACGAGGAACGCTACGGCGAGCAACCCAACACCGAGGGCCGGTACCCAGAACGAGAGCGGCTCCAGGTTGACGACCTGGAGGACGTAGGAGCCGAAGGTGCGGGCCACGAGGCTCTCGCTGATGACCATCGACACGTACATCAACATGGCGAACACGCCTGTTGCGGTCCCGAGGCCGTACGCCTCCTTGAGGAACATGGCGATCCCTCCCGAGGACGGGAAGGCGTTCGACAACTTGACGTAGGAGTAGGCACTGAACGCCACGATGACGGCTGCAGCGAAGAACGCGATGGGGAACAGGTCACCGGCGAGTGCTGCGACCTGCCCGGTCAGGGCGAAGATCCCTGCCCCGATCATGACCCCGGTGCCCAGAGAGACGGCACCGAACAGGCTCAGAGTCCCAGCACCCTCCTCGTCGGGGGAGCTGCCACTTCCCGAGGCGGACATGTCCATTCCGTTCATAGCTCTTGCTCGGTCGGTGTGCTGGTGGTCACAGATCCGTATTCGTGATGGGGTGACGAGTGTAGGACCTGGGCCGTGAACTAGGGTTGAGTGACCAGGGAGGAACCATGAGCAGGAAACCAATCCAGGACATTGGCACCATGAACGCCTTGTTCCCTGCCGCCGAGCTCGAGGCGAAGCGCATGGGGGTCAAGAAGCCCGGCACCGAGCACCTCGTCGTTGCCGCGATCGAACTTCCCGAGGGCTCCGCCCGACGGGCGTTCCAGCGGGCGGGTATCGACCCGGGGGAGTTCCGGGTCGGGATCGTCCGTCTGCGTGACGACTCGGTCCGTGCAGTCGGTGACCTCCACATCGACGACCCGGACGAGGGCACGCCGGCACTGAAACCGGGCCTCATGCCGACGAGAACGTCTCCGTCGGCACGGACCGTGTTCAAGCAGGTCGTCGACCTGGTCCGCAAGGAGAAGTCACCGCTGTACGGGGCGTACGTGGTGATGGTCGCCGCCGGAGACTCGTACGGCACGACCGCTCGGGTGTTGCGCTCCATGGGTGCGGACCCAGCGGAACTCGTCGCCGCCTGCCGGGCGGAGATCGATGCGCTC
>JAJRYI010000042.1 GCA_024275815.1 Actinomycetes bacterium
CTGATCGTGACCAACACCATCTCCTTCCTCAGTGATTTCGGGCATACAGATGAGTTCGTGGGTGTCGTGCACGGGGTGATCGCCCGCATCGCTCCCTCGACGCGGGTCATCGATATCACTCACGGGGTACGAAGAGGCGATGTGTACGGCGGAGCGATGGCGCTGACACGTGCGGTGCAGTTCATGCCCGATGGTGTGTTCCTCGCCGTGGTCGATCCCGGCGTGGGAACAGATCGAAAGGCGGTCGCTGCGCGAACGCCGGTCGGGTACTTCGTCGGGCCGGACAACGGGGTGCTCGCACCGGCTGTTGCGATCGTCGGCGGCTCAGACCTGATCGTGTCCATCGAGGATCCGCGGTTCCGACTGCCGTCGAAAGGTGGCACCTTCCACGGCAGGGACGTGTTCGGTCCGGCGGCAGCTGTTCTTGCTTCGGGACAGGCAACCATCGAAGACCTCGGCCCGGTGTTGTCGCCCGGCTCGATACACCCGCTGCTCATCCCGTTGGCAGAGCCGGTGGGTGACGGAGGGATCAAGGCCACCGTGCTGTGGGTCGACTCGTTCGGGAACGTTCAGTTCAACGTCGGGCCAGACGACCTCAGCGGTATGGGGCTGGACCAGGGTGATGACGTCTCCGTTGCTTGGGAGATGGTCGACCATCGTATCTCGTGGCGTGGCGCATACGGCGACGTCGAGGAGGATGAGGCCGTGCTCCACGTCGACTCCCACGGCCAGATGGCCCTCGGGGTGCGTGGTGGGCGTGCCGACGAGACGTTCGGCATCGGTGTGGGCGACTCGGTGGTCATCAGGCGGCCAGATGGTGGGAGTCGCATCGAGATCACCGGCGCAGGCTGAGCGCCCGAATCCGGTTACGGTGTCAGGCCGCCCGTGAGTAGCTTGACGACTAACGCGATCACGATGAACGCCAGGACTACTGCGATAGCGATAGAGGTAACGGGTCTCACGAGGTGAACGTAGTACATACGACGAAGTACGTATCGCGAAGATCATCGGATGGACAGATGACAGCCGACAGTTCACAGTCGGAGACCCGGGCCATTGCTGAACGCTCGGGTCTCGTCGGTAAACGGAGAACGGAGAACGGCAAACGGAGAACGACTGCTCCCTCTCCGCGCGTCTTCTGCATAGATCAAGACCGTAGGAAGGCCGGTACTCTTCTGGGGTGCCTGTGACCATCTATACCCGCCAGGGTTGCCCGCTGTGTGAGAAGGGGATCGCCGTCGCCCGTGACGTTTTCGGTGAGGACGCGGTGACGCTTGTCGACGTCGACCTGGACCCCCGACTTCTCGAGCGTTACACCGATCGCGTCCCGGTCATCGAAGACAGAGACGGCACCGTTATCGATGAGGGCATCATCAGCGAGGCGGTCCTGCGCAGACACCTCGCGCTGCACAATCCGTAGAGAATGCACGGATGGGTGGATCCGGTTGCTGAGGTTCGACAGTTCACGGTTGGGTCTGTGAACTGTCGTCTGTGAACTGTGAACTTCCTACACGTTCACCACGCGCTCGATGGCGTTGTAGACGTGTTCGGTCATTCCAGCCTCATCGGGGTCGAGGAGGTTCGCCATCACCTTGAGGGTCCACTCCATGAGCGGGCGGGACCGAAGGCCCACGGTTGTCAGCGTCCGCATGATCACCGGGTTCCCGATCGCCTTGACGAACACCCGCGCGACCCGGTGGTAGTCTCCGTAGATATCTTCCAGATCGCGTGCGTAGCCGGCGAGTGCCAGGTGGTCGCCGGCGGCTGCCTCTGCGATGTGCGTCGCCGCCAACCTCCCCGTTTCGTAGGCGTAGTCGATGCCTTCCCCGTTGAAGGGGTTGACGGCACCTGATGCGTCCCCGACGAGCACCCAGTTGCGGCCGATCTTCGGGCCCACCGACAGCGACATCGGGAGCTTGCCGCCGAGCGGTTTGGTGTGCGGTGTCACGTCGAGGACCTTCCAGTGCTCCGGCAGCGAGTCGATGTAGGCCTCGAGGATGCGGTACGTGTTGACGTCCTTCCAACCTTTGAAGGTCGACACGAGTCCGGCACCCACGTTGATCTCTCCATCTCCGAGTGGGAACACCCACCCGTACCCCGGCATGGCATCCCCGTTGCGGTCACGGATATCGAGCTGGCTTTCGATGAAGGGGTCGTGCGAGTTCGGGCTCTCGTAGTAGGCGCGTATAGCGAGTCCGAACGGAAAGTCCTTGCGCCGTGACGCACCGGCGTCGCGACCGAAGCGAGAGTTCGACCCGTCCGCGATGACGACGAAGTCCGGTGTGACGGTTCGCTCCCCGTCCGAGTTGGTGAGCGTGACTGCAGCGATACTCCCGTTGTCGACGATCGGTGTAGCCGTCGTTCCCTGCTCCACGTGGGCTCCCTGGGCCTCAGCGAGCGATGCCACGGTGCCGTCGAGATCGGCCCTACGCATCGTTGCCCCCCAGTTCGGATACATCGAGTGGTCTGGCCAGGGCATCTCGATCTTCAGACCGCCTGCGTACGCACGGAGTCCGTCGACACGGTGAAGGTCGAGTCCATCGAAATCGAATCCCATGTCGAGCAGTTGCTTGATCGCCCGGGGAGTCAACCCATCACCACAGGCTTTCTCGCGCGGGTACGTCTTCTTCTCAACGAGGTGGACGTCGAGGCCACTGCGCGCCATCCAGTAGGCAGCAGACGCGCCGCCAGGACCACCACCGACGACGAGGATCCTTGGATTCATTGGCGAGAGGCTACCGCTCGAGAGCGTGAGTGGGATCAGCCGTCGGAAGGTTCGACGAGGCCGCAGTCGACCTCGGCCTCTTCAAGAGGTTGGCCGCCGAAGGCCACACGTTCGTACAGTACGACCTGGGCCACCTGCTGTTCCGTGAGCGATGCACCGAACCCTGGCATCAGGCCGACACCACCCACAGCTTTGTTGGTTGCGCCGTACGTGGGGTCGGGCCAGCCGGACGTCCCGAGCGAGACCCAGCTGATCTGGTCGGAACACGATCCACCGGGGAAGGTCACGAGTATGGCGCCGGCCGCAAAGGCGGGGCCGACACCGCCGCTGCCATCTCCACTGTGACATGCTGCGCACTGTGCGTACAGCCCACCGCCTGCAGCGAAGTTGTCGACCGTCGTCTCACCGTAGGTGCCGCCGTCGCAGTTGACGGCTTCACCGGTCGCCGGGTCCACGAGCAGTTGGCCGCCGGATCCGCAGTCGGGACCGTTCGGTGAGACGAGGATGTAGGTGACCGCGAGGAGGGGGATGAGGATGAAAGCTGCAGCGAGCCAGATGGGGTAACTTCCCCGCTTCGTCGGCGTTCCACCATCGCTGAGGGAGTCCGTCTCGTCTGGCTGTGCGGATGCTTCGATGACCTCGATTCCGGGCGCTCCCGTGTCGGCGACCTCTGGTGTCGTCTCACCGGCATCTGATGCCGTCTCACTCGCTGCGGGTGCGGC
>JAJRYI010000448.1 GCA_024275815.1 Actinomycetes bacterium
GCACCCACGGCACCGCGGTGGGTGAGGTTCGCGAGCACGGTGAGGCCCTGGGCGATGATTTGGTGGCTCTTACGACCCTTGATGTCCGCGACGAAACCGATACCACACGAGTCGTGATCGAGGGCAGGGTGATAGAGCCCCTGCGGCTGTTTCCCCTGGCGATACTCTCTCTGCACGGTCCCTCTCATCCCGATTACCCGACGGGTGATCCGTGTTCACCGTACGCATGAAGTCGTCGTTCTGCGAAAACGGTCCTCGACGTGAATCCTGGTCAGTGCACTCCTGCGTTGCGTCGCCTCATCACTGATGCCACGGGTTCGTGAGCGTATCGATGAGGTGAGGAGCGAAGAGGTGAGGCTCGAGTAGGAACGAATCGTGACCCTTTTCGGAGTGGACGGTGATGCGTCGGTGCTCGACACCGGCAGCCTTGAGATGTGTCACGAGCTTGTCCTGCTCGTCGGGGTAGAAGCACACGTCGCTGTCGATGGAGAACACCATGTAGCGGTGCTTGGCTGAGCGTGAGAACAGTTCGGTGAGGTTCTCCACGCCGGCTTCGGCGGCGAGGTCGAAACTCTGCCACCCGTACATGTTCAAGAGGTAGCTGTTGGCGTCGAATCGGCTGACGAACTTGCGGCCCTGGTGCCACATGTAGGACTCGAGCGGGTTGCTGATCTGATAGCTCCCTGGACCGCTGTTGGCCGGGGGCGCTGCATGGGCACGTTGCTTGAGGAACTCGAGCGACACGAACGTCTTGTGGCCGATCATCCTTGCCAGGGCGAGTCCGATGTCGGGCTTCGCGTCCTTGTCGTAGTAGTCGCCGCCTGCAAAGGCCGGGTCCGACTCGATGGCGACGATCTGCTCGAAGTTGTGGATCGTCTGGAGACCGGTCAGCTCTGCCCCCGAAGCGATGGGGATGACGATGTCGACCATCTCGGGGTACCGCGTTGCGAGCGAGAGGCACATGACGCCCCCGGTCGAAGCGCCGATCACGGCGTGCAGCCGCTCGATGCCGAGGTGTTCAACGAGGCGGACGTTGGCATCGACCGTGTCGCAGAACCCGACACGGGGAAACGACGATCCGTACGGCTTTGCGGTTCGTGGGTCGATCGATGACGGCCCGGTCGATCCGTAGCAACCCCCGACGTAGTTGGCGGTGATCACGAAGAAGCGGTCCGTGTCGATGGCTTTGCCGGGACCGACGAACAGATCCCACCACCCTCTCTGGCACTCCTCGGTCCACTGATCGCCGAGTCCCGGGACGGACGGGCAGTACCCGGCGGAGTGTTGGCTTCCGGTGAGGGCATGGAACACGAGGATCGCGTTGTCCCGGGCGGGTGTCAGTTCACCGTAGGTCTCGTAGGCGATCGTCACCTCGGGCAGCGACTCTCCTGACTTGAGGGTGAACGGGTCGTTCTCGGTGCCGAACGTGAAGAACTGCGTCGTCGTCGTGCCGATACTTTCGAGTGTCATAGCGGACGGTGCCTCTTGCTCGAGATGACACCGGTGTCGAAGCCCCCGAGATGGAGGCCTCCGTGCCATCTGGCGTGTTCGATCTTCAGACATCGATCCTGGACGACAGCAAGGCCGGCGTCGCGTGCCCGCTGTGCTGCTTCATCGTGGCGAAGACCGAGTTGGAACCATACGACCATGGCGCCGACCTCGATCGCTTCCTCGACGACGCCTGGGATGGCTTCGGGCCGCCGGAAGATATCGACGATGTCGGGTACTTCGGGAAGATCTGCGAGCGATGGATAGCAGCGCTCGCCGAGCACCTCGTCGTAGGCGGGGTTCACCGGGTAGCTGCGCATCGGCGTGCGCACCAGGTAGGCGGCCACGAAGTTCGATGATCGGATCGGGTTCGCAGACACGCCGACGAGTGCGACGCTCTCGGCGTTGCGGATGATCTCAAGGCGCTCGGTAGGTGTCGCATCGGGGACGGTCGTGGTCATACCGCCTCCAGTGCTCGTCCGAGATCCCACAGGATGTCCTCGATATCTTCGATACCGACGGAGATCCGGATCATGTCGTCGCCGATTCCCATCGCCGATCGGTCCTCGTCGGGGATCTGCTGATGCGTCGTCGATGCCGGGTGGATGACGAGTGTCTTCGCATCTCCGATGTTCGCGACGTGTGAGGCGAGTTCGACCTCTTCGATGAACGTCACACCTGCGTCGAAGCCGCCGACGAGGCCGAACGTGAACACGGCACCGGGGCCCTCGGGAAGGTACCTGCGAGCTGCAGGTGTCGACGCGTTGTCATCGAAGATGGGATAGCCGACCCATGCGACCTTGCGATGTTCGGCGAGGTACTCGGCGACGGCTCTGGCGTTCGCGACGTGCTGCTTCATCCTCAGGGGCAGTGTCTCGAGGCCGAGGAGGAGCAGGAAGGAGTTGAAGGGGGACAGTGAAGCTCCCGTATCCCGCAGGAGTTCCGTGCGGGCCTTCATGAGATAGGCGTACTCGCGGAAGTTCTCCCAGAACGCAAGGTCGTGATAGGCGGGGGAGGGGTCGGTGAGCAGTGGGAAGTTGCCGTTGTCCCACGGGAACTCGCCGCTTTCGACGATGCACCCTGCAATGACGGAGCCGTGGCCTCCGATGAACTTGGTCGCCGAGTGGGTGATGATGTCGGCACCGTGCTCGAACGGTCTGCATAGGTACGGCGTCGCGAACGTGTTGTCCACGACGAGAGGGATCCCATGACGGTGAGCAACGTCCGAGACGGATGCGAAGTCGAGCACGTCGGCCCGCGGGTTGCCGATCGTTTCGGCGTAGACAGCTTTCGTGCGGTCGGTGATCGCCGCCTCGATGGCACCGGGATCACCGATGTCGACGAACGTCACATCGATGCCCATTCGGCGCAGTGTCACGTCGAACTGTGTGTAGGTACCCCCATAGAGGGACCGGGAGGCAACGATCTCATCGCCCTTTTGGGCAAGGGTCAGAATCGCGATCAGCTGGGCGGCTTGCCCGGATGCGGTGGCGAGTGCCCCGATACCGCCTTCGAGCGAGGCCATGCGTTCCTCGAACGCGGCAGAGGTCGGGTTCCCGATGCGTGTGTAGATGTTGCCGAACGTCTGGAGAGCGAACAGGTCGGCTGCGTGTTGGGCGTCGTCGAATACGTACGACGTGGTGGCGTAGATGGGCATTGCCCTGGCTCCCGTTTCGGGGTCCGGGCGCTGGCCTGCATGGATGGACCTCGTAGCGAAGCCGTACTGGTGCGGGGTGTCGGTCATGAGCGTGCTCCGATGGATCGGTCGTCGCGTCGAGCGTAGCCGGGACCCGGTCTTGCGAGACCGGGCCCCGACCCGGCTAGGCGAGTTCGACGGTGAGCGGGACTGCCCGGTTCAACGAGTGCCCGACGGGGGACGATGCAACGACCGTCTCGTGGAGACGGGCCACGGCTTCGTCGTCGGCATCGCTCTCGATGTGGACGGTGGCGCGGATCGTCTCGTACCCGGCGTTGCCCGGCTCGAGGCCGAGGAAGGACTTGAGGTTCAGGTCCCCCTCGATGTCGATACGCAGGTCGTCGATACGGATGCCGGCGACGCTGGCGTTGGCGGCGTACCCGATCGCGAGGCAAGAACCCAGGGCCCCGAGGAGATGCTCGACGGGGTTGGGTGCCGTTGCCGTGCCGCCGAGGCCCCGGGGCTCATCGGTCGCGATCGTTGCGAAGTCGCGGATCGTCGTCGTGGTGCGGAAGCCGCCGTCCCATGCAACGGAGGCCTGCCACGTGGTGTCTGCCTTCGTTGGATCGGAGGTGATCGCTTCCGCGAGGGCTCCTATTGCTGCGATGTCCACGTCGTTGAGATTGATGGTTGAAGTCGTCATGTGAGTCCTTTCAGGGTGACCGGAACTACCGGTCGGAGTTGAAACGGAACGCCGGAGTGCCCTCTCGGGTGGTGGCGTTTCCTAGGAGCGCACGACAGATGCGCATGGGCAAGCCACCCGAGAGCCGGGCATGCACATACACATCGACATGACGAGGTCGCGTGGGAACACGAGGGAGGCGGGTGTCGATGTACCCATCATCTGATCCTCTCGTGTCCGGTGGCACGCCGATCGGCGTGTGGCCGAGGAGTCAACCACTGTCTCGCGGTTAAGGCAAATCTGCGTGGAAACACATCGATCCACACGGTGAGTGCACCGATCGACTGCCCAGGGTGCCTGATGTCCGAACTGACCGTACTCTCGTGTCCATGGACATCCAGGCACGAGACGCCGCGTTGCGAGCAGATATCCGCCGGCTGGGAAACCAGCTCGGGGAGTCGCTGGTGCGCCAGGAGGGACCCGAGTTGCTCGACCTCGTCGAAGAGGTTCGTCTGATCACGCGGCGACTGCGGGACCCGTCCGATCCGCAGGGCGACGCGACGCTCGATGAGCTGCTCGGCGAGTTGGATCTCGAGACGCTGAGCACACTCGGTCGGGCGTTCACCGCGTACTTCTACCTCGCCAACGTTGCGGAACAGACGCATCGGCTCGATGAGCTCGCAGCACGGACCCACCGTGAGCGGGGGTGGATGGAGTCGACCGTCGACCAGATCGAGGCCGCAGGGCTCGAGCGGTCAGACATCGAGGCCGTGCTCGAGCGACTGGAACTCCGCCCCGTGTTCACGGCGCATCCGACGGAGGCGTCGAGACGGTCGATCCTGACGAAGCTCAACGCTGTTGCAGACCTCCTCGACGAACGTCTCGACACGAGAGCCACTGAAGCGGATCGACGGAGGATCGATCGGCGTCTCGCCGAGCTGATCGATCTCATGTGGCAGACGGACGAACTTCGACGGGACCGGCCCGACCCGTTGGACGAGGCCACGTCGGTGCTCTACTACTTCGATGCGCTGTTCGGTGAACCGATACCAGAGGTTCTCGATGGATACGCAGCCCAGATGCAGCGTCTCGGGATCGCTGTCTCGATCGACCGCGCACCGATCAGGTTCGGTACGTGGGTAGGAGGGGACCGTGACGGCAACCCGTTCGTGACACCGGACGTCACTGAGGCTGTACTCGAGGCACAACACGATCGCGCGATACGGAACCTCATCGTGGCGATCGAACGCCTCGCTGCCGACCTGTCGACATCGTCGAGGATCCGTGGGGTGAGCAAGGAGTTGCTTTCCAGCCTCGAGCAGGATCGCCTGTCGCTGCCGGGAGTGTTCGAGCGATTCGGGGAACTGAACGCGGAGGAGCCTTACCGGCTCAAGCTCGCGTACATCCATCAGCGGCTCATCAACACGCGCGAACGCATGTCGCTGGGCTCCCACCACGAATCGGGGAGGGACTACCTGGTCGTTGCCGAGCTGCTCGGTGAACTCGCGCTCATCCATCGATCACTGCTCGAGAACAAGGGTGGACTCGTTGCATCCGGGATGGTCTCGAGGGCAACACGCACGGCGGCCGCGTTCGGGTTCCATCTTGCAACCATGGACGTGCGTCAGATCGCAACGGTGCATCATGATGCCCTTGGAGAGTTGTTCGATCGGCTCGGCACGTCTTACGCCGAGATGGATGCGGACGGGCGAGCAGCGCTCCTAGCCTCTGAGCTCGCGGGGCGCAGGCCGTTGACGACGACCGCCTCGACGGTCACGGTCGATACGGCCCGCACGCTCGACCTGTTTGGAACGATCAAGCGCGCCAAGGACCGCTACGGGCAAGACGTGATCGAGAGCTACGTCATCTCGATGACGAGGGACGTCGACGATGTTCTCGCTGCGGCGGTCCTTGCCCGTGAAGCCGGCCTCGTCGACGTCCCGGGAGGGGTCGCCGAGCTCGGCTTCGTGCCGCTCCTCGAGACGATCGACGAGCTGCGCTGCGCGGGTGACATCCTCGACCGGTTACTGAGCATCGACCCGTATCGCGAGATCGTGCATGTGCGTGGAGACGTCCAGGAGGTGATGCTCGGGTACTCCGACTCGAACAACCACGGCGGCATCACGACGTCACAGTGGGAGATCTACAAGGCCCAACAGGATCTGCGTGACGTTGCAAGCCGCCACGACGTGGTGCTGCGCCTCTTCCACGGCCGTGGCGGCACGATCGGCCGTGGCGGGGGTCCGACCCATGAGGCCATCCTCGCACAGCCCTACGGCACCGTCGATGGCCCCATAAAGATCACCGAGCAGGGTGAGGTCATATCGGACAAGTACGGCCTGCCCGCACTTGCCGCACGCAACCTCGAGTTGACGTTGTCTGCGGTCATCGAGGCATCCCTGTTGCACCGATCCCCGCGCCAACCTCCTGCGCGTCTCTCCCAATGGCACGCGACGATGGATGCCGTCAGCGACGCAGCCTTCGACGCCTACCGGAGGTTCGTCGAGCATCCGGATCTCGTCGAGTACTTCCTCAACGCAACACCGGTCGACGAACTCGGAGCACTCAACATCGGCTCCCGTCCGTCCCGACGGCCCGGTGGCGGTGGGTCTCTCGACGGTCTGAGGGCGATCCCATGGGTGTTCGGTTGGACGCAGTCCCGCCAGATCATCCCCGGATGGTTCGGCGTGGGTTCCGGGCTGGTGGCAGCCCGCAACGCAGGTCACGGACCGACGATCGACGACATGTACACCGAGTGGTCGTTCTTCCGGACGTTCCTGTCGAACGTGGAGATGACCGCGGCCAAGACCGACCTCGGTATCGCCCGCCGCTACGTCGAAGGCCTCGTGCCGCAACGTGTTCGGCCACTGCTCAGGGTGATCGAGGACGAGTACACGAGGACCGTCGACGAGCTTCTCCGGATCACCGGGGGGAGCACGCTGCTTTCAGATAGTCCCGTCCTGCGACGCACCCTGGAAGTGCGCGACACCTATCTCCAGCCCCTCCATCACCTTCAGGTGAACATGCTCGGCCGTTCCCGCACCGAGGAGCACGACGACCCGCTCTTGCGCCGGGCTCTCCTGCTCACGGTCAACGGCATCGCTGCGGGTCTCCGCAACACGGGGTGACGTCGAGTTTCAGCACTCAGTGGATCCGACGGTCGTAGCCAGACCACTCCTTGTCACGCAGGACGTACTTCTGGATCTTGCCCGTCGAGGTCTTCGGCAACTCGTCGACGATGTCGACCGCATCGGGTGCCTTGAAGTGGGCAAGGCGGCTGCGGACGTGTTCGATGATCTCGGCACCGGTAGCGTCCTGGCCTTCCTTGAGGACCACGAACGCCTTTGGACGCTCACCCCACTTTTCGTGGGGTACGGCCACGACGGCGCACTCGAGGACCGATGGATGCGACGCGATCGCCCGCTCGACCTCGATCGTCGAGATGTTCTCCCCGCCCGAGATGACGATGTCCTTCGAACGGTCTCGCAGATCGATGTAGTTGTCGGGATGCCACACGGCAACGTCCCCTGAGTGGAACTCGCCGCCGCGGAACGCTTCGGTGGTTCCTTCAGGGTTGGCGAAGTACCCCTTCATGACGTTGTTGCCGCGCATGACGACCTCACCGAGCGTCTCGGCGTCCTTGGGTACGTCGGCCATGTCGTCGTCCACGACGCGGGTCGGGTCTGCAATGATGTACGACACGCCCTGACGGGACAGGAACCCGGCACGTTCGGCAACGTCGAGGTCCTCGACGCCGGGCTGGAGTTCACACACCGTGTGCGGGCCGTAGGTCTCGGTGAGGCCGTAGACGTGCACGATGGTGGCCCCGAGGCCTTCCATCGCCTCGATGATCGTCGGGCTCGGAGGAGCCCCAGCGGTCGTGATCGTCACCGGCTGAGGGAACGGGTGTGCTTGTGGAGCGTTGGCGAGGCCGATCAGCACCGTCGGCGCGGCGTTGAAGTGGGTCACGCCCTCGCTGTCGACGAGGGACCAGATATCGGATGGGTCGACCTGTCGTAGACATACATGGGTACCGCCGATGGCGGTCACGCCCCACGTCGTGCACCACCCGTTGCAGTGGAACATCGGAAGCGTCCACAGATACACCGAGTCGAGGGAGTGCTTCGAGTGGATGATCTCCCCGAGCGCGTTGAGGTACGCACCGCGGTGTGTGTACATCACACCCTTGGGTTGTCCCGTGGTGCCCGACGTGTAGTTGATCGAGATCGTCCGTTCCTCATCGTCGACGGTCCACGGCAGTGGATCATCCGATCCGCGACCGAGGAGTTCGTCGTAGGGGGTCGTCGCGAAACCAGGGTCGACGCCGATCTCGTCGATGGCGACGATCTCTCCGACGGTCTCGAGATCGGTGACGATCGGTGCAAGGGGTGCAAGCAACTCGGTGTCACCGATGAGCATCCTGGCACCCGAGTGGTCGAGGATGGTCTGGATCTCCTCGGGGGAGAGCCTCGTGTTGATCGCAACGAGAACACCGCTGATGAGCGGTACGGCGAAGTGTGCGATGAGCATCTCGGGGATGTTCGGGCACAGGTACGCGACCCGGTCGCTCTCACCGATGTCGGACGCGGCCAGGGCGTTGCCGAGGCGCGTTGTGTGCGCTGCCATCTCGCCATAGGTGATCGATCTGTCACCGTGAACGATCGCTGTCTTGTCCGGCCACACGATCGCCGACCGCTCCAGGAACGAAAGCGGGGTCAGCTCGGACCGGTATACGGGGTTTATCGTTCGCTCCACTGCGGCTCACGCTTCTCCAGGAAGGCACCCATGCCTTCTTGTGCATCTTCGTTCGCTGCGTTGGCAGCCATCACCGGTGTCGCTACAGCGTAGGCAGCGTCCTCGCTCATCTCGGCTTGCGCGTAGTAGGTGCACTTGCCGAGGGCGATCGTGTTCTTGGAGTAGCGCAGGATCTTGCCCGCCATCTCGGCGACGGCGTCGTCGAGATCCTCGGCGGGAACGACCTGGTTGATGAGCCCCCAGTCGAGGGCCGTTGCAGCATCGATCGGTTCGCCGGTGAGCAGCATCTGCATGGCCCGCTTGTGGCCGACCGCCCGGCTGACGGGAACCATCGGTGTGTGGCAGAACAGCCCGATCTTGACTCCGGGGGTGGCGAACCAGGCGGTGTCGGCGGCGATGGCGAGGTCACAGCTTGCAACGAGCTGGCAGCCGGCTGCCGTTGCAACACCCTGGACCTTCGCGATCACCGGTTGGCGAAGATCGCGCACCGCTTTCATCATCTGGCCACAGGTGTCGAACAGTTCGGCGTAGTAGTCGTCGGGGCGGTCCATCATCTCGGCGATGTCGTGGCCTGCGGAGAACACCTTGCCTTCTGCTGCCATGACGACGACACCGACGTCCTGGGGTATCTCATCGAGGGTTGCGATCACCGACTTCATGAAGTCGAGGCCGAGTGCGTTGCGTTTCTCGGGCCTTGCGAGGGTGACGGTGGCGATGGGTCCGTCGATCTCAAGACGGACATGTTCGGACGTCATAGTGTCTCTCCTGGGGTGATCTTCGTACCTTCACGAGGCACGCCATGGGCGGCGCCCGCGACGACAATCACCATACCACTGCCCGATAGCGGTCATCGAGGCGCACAGCCGGTTCGCGACCTATCATCTGGTCGACGGCGATGGGGCTCGCCACAACCGCCACATGGCTGATGGCTCCTGCAACCTGCAACCTCGTGGACGGAGCCATGACCGACTCAGCGACTCACCGCCGGCCGTCGTTCGGCAGGCAGGGGATCACCCGATGGTCGGGACCACTCACCGTCATAGTCGGCGGATTCGTTGGTTCGGCCGGGCGGTATCTGGTACTGGTCGCGGTTCCCGACGTTCCTGGAGGCTTCCCTTCCGAGGTGCTCACCGTCAACCTCCTCGGCTCACTCGCCCTCGGGTTCTTTCTGGCGAGGAGGGAACGGTCCATCGGTTCTCTCTCGTCGCTGCGGTTCTGGGCGATCGGTGTTCTCGGATCCTTCACGACGTTCTCTGCGTTCAGCCTCGAGGTCGTAGATCTCGTCAACCGTGGTGATGCCGTCATCGCCGCCGTGTACGTGGGTGTGTCGATCATCGGTGGGCTCCTTGCAGCGGTACTCGGACTGCGCGTCGGGAGC
>JAJRYI010000449.1 GCA_024275815.1 Actinomycetes bacterium
ACAGAACGGGCAGCACTGTTCCAGGCGGTCGACGAGTTCGTGGAGTCGGTGGCGACATCGGGCAACATCGTGATCCTCAAGGTGCCGCCGGGGGCAGCGCAGTTCGTTGCAAGCAGGATCGACGCCGCCGGTGTCGATGGTGTACTTGGAACGATCGCGGGGGATGACACGATCATGGTGATCGCCGATGAGGCATCAGGGGCAGAGGAAGTTTCGAAACGGGTACAGGGAACGGAGCGTTCATGAGTAAAGACATCAAGAAGGTCGTACTGGCGTACAGCGGAGGACTCGATACGTCGATCATCCTTCGTTGGATCATCGAGGAGTACGGGGCGGAGGTCGTTGCGTACACCGCCGACGTCGGCCAGGGTGAAGAGACCGAAGAAGCGCGGGTCAAGGCGCTCGAGACGGGTGCCGTCGAAGCGATCTGTGAGGATCTCCGTGAGGAGTTCGTCGAGGAGTACGTCTTTCCGGCGTTCAGGGCGTCGTCCCTCTACGAGGGGTACTACCTGATGGGGACGTCTCTCGCTCGCCCGGTGATCTCGAAGGGTCTCGTACGTGCGGCTATAGAGACAGGCGCCGATGCTATCGCTCACGGTGCGACGGGCAAGGGCAACGATCAGGTCCGGTTCGAGCTCTCGGCGTACGCGCTCAAGCCGGATATCAAGGTCATCGCCCCATGGAGGGAGTGGGACCTCAAGGGCAGGGCCGACTGTGTCGCCTACGCAGAGAAGTACGACATCCCGATATCGGTGACTCCGGACAAGCCGTACTCGATGGATGCGAACCTCCTGCACATCTCCTATGAGGGTGGTGTACTCGAGGACCCGTGGGTCGGCCCGTCGGCGGACATGTTCAAGATGACGACGGATCCCACAGATGCACCCGACGATCCCGAGTTCATCACCATCGGGTACGAAGCGGGTGATCCCGTCTCTGTCAACGGAGAGCGGCTCGCTCCCGTCGATCTGTTGACGAAGCTGAACCAGATCGGTGGCAAACACGGTGTGGGCAGGGTCGACATCGTCGAGAACCGGTTCGTGGGGATGAAGAGCCGCGGTGTGTACGAGACCCCCGGTGGGACGATCCTCTATCACGCCCATCGGGCGGTTGAGTCCCTCACCCTCGACCGTGAGGTGGCGCATCTGCGTGACGAACTCTCGAACAAGTACGCCGAGATGGTCTACAACGGGTTCTGGTTCGCACCCGAGCGTGAGGCCCTGCAACACTTCATGGACGATGTTCAGAAGCCCGTCACGGGCGAGGCGCGCCTCAAGCTGTACAAGGGCCAGGTCATCGTCGATGGTCGCCGCTCGGACAGCCACGCCCTCTACGACGAGGCAACGGTCACCTTCGAGGCGGACGACGTGTACGACCAGTCCGATGCCGAAGGCTTCATCCGTCTCCAGTCGCTCCGCCTGCGAACCTTTGCTGAGAAGCGCCTCGGCGAAGGGGAGTGAGGCCAGATGAAAGACGTCAGACGACAGAGCACAGACGGTACGGGGCGGACGGCGGGGGCGGTGTACTCCGTCGGACTCCTCGAGTCTGTCGTCTCGTATCTGAGATCTGAGATCTGTCCATGACCCTGTGGTCGGGTGGGAGGTTCGAGGAGGGGCCGGCGGAGTCACTCTGGAGGTTCACCGTCGACACGTCGGATCGTCGCCTACTCGACGTCGACGTTCGTGGGTCGCTCGCGCACGTAGCGATGCTTGGAGAGGTCGGGTTGCTCACACCGCAGGAGACCCAGGCGATCACGGATGGTCTCGAGACGATCAGCGGTGAAGCTGCAGATGGATCGTTCTCCTTCCTCGACACAGATGAAGACGTGCACAGTGCAGTCGAGCGCAGGCTTGGAGAGTTGATCGGCGACCTTGCGGGGAAACTCCACACGGGGCGTTCCCGCAACGATCAGGTTGCCCTCGACATACGCCTCTACCTGCGCGACGCGATCGGTGGGCGGATCTCCCAACTCGAGATGTTCGTTGGAGTTCTGGTTGATCAGGCCAAACGGGCCGGCGACACTGTCGTCCCGAGCTATACGCACGTCCAGCAGGCCCAGGCCGTCCCTTTCGCACACCACCTTCTGGCCTACGCGTGGATGCTGGTGCGTGACATCGGGCGGTTCCGTGATCTGGCTGTGCGCCTCGATGAGTCACCGCTTGGTGCAGGGGCATCCGGCGGATCATCGTTGCCGCTCGATCCGGTGTCTGTGGCGAAGCAGCTCGGCTTCACGAGGGTCTTTGCGAACTCCATGGACGCCGTGGGGTCGAGGGATCTCGCTGCAGAGTTCGTGTGGTGCGCGACCCAAGCCATGGTGAACCTCTCCCGTCTCGGTGAGGAGTTGGTGTTGTGGTGTTCGACGGAGTTCGGCTGGGCAACGCTCTCGGATTCGTATGCGACGGGGTCATCGGCGATGCCTCAGAAGAAGAACGCCGACGTTGCTGAACTCGTCAGGGGAAAGACGGCGACCGCCATAGGAGATCTCACTGCGATCTTGTCCCTTCAGAAGGGCCTTCCGATGACGTACAACCGTGATCTCCAGGAGGACAAGCGGTCGGTGTTCCACGCGGACGACACGCTTGCAGGGGCCCTTGATGCGCTTGCGGGAGCGCTCGCCACAGCGGAGTTCCACCCACCTGCACCGTCTTCGTGGGTCACTGCGCTCGATCTTGCAGAGGTCCTCGTGCAGCG
>JAJRYI010000450.1 GCA_024275815.1 Actinomycetes bacterium
GTCCTCCACGGAGCGGCACCGCACGGTCTCGTCGGAACGGACGTGTTCCTCGAGTTCCCCTCCGTCGGTGCCACGGAGAACCTGCTTCTCGCGGCGGTGCTCGCCGAGGGAACGACGACCATCGGGAACGCTGCGAGGGAACCCGAACTGACCGATCTCGCCGAGTACCTGATGAAGATGGGTGCCAAGATCGACGGTGCAGGAACATCGACGATCCAGGTCCACGGTGTTCCCCATCTCGAACCCGCGGTACACAGAACCGTCCCCGACCGTCTCGAGGCCGGGACGTACCTCGTTGCCGGGGCGATGTCGCGTGGAGAGGTCACCGTCACCGGGTGCAGGCCCGAACATCTCAGGATGGAGCTGCGAAAGCTCGAGGAGTCGGGGTGCGACGTCACCATGACAGAGGACTCCGTGACCGTTCGCGGCCCGGACAGGCCGAAGGCCGTCGACATCGCGACGTTGCCGTTTCCAGGGTTCCACACCGACATGCATCCACAGATGGTCGCGTTCCTGTCGGTGGCGGAGGGGACCTCGCTCGTGACCGAGAACATCTACGCAGGACGATTCCGGTACCTGGGTGAGCTCAACCGGATGGGGGCCGACATCCAGGCGGACGGACAGCACGTCATCATCAGGGGAGTCGATGACCTGTCCGGCTGTGAGATCGACGGATGTGACATCAGGGCGGCTGCTGCCCTCACCATCGCGGGCCTCCGGGCCGAGGGCCAGACGGTCATCAGAGACGCCCACCACGTCGATCGGGGGTACGAGAACTTCGTTGGGAAACTCGCCACGCTCGGTGCGGAGATCTTCCGGGAGTGATGCGTCGATTCGTAGCCGTCGTCGTGGCCGTCGTCACCATCGCGACTGCGGTCGTGGCTACCACAGCAGGACCTGTGGTAGCAGAGCCGGCCGTGGACAAGCAGGCGCAGACGATCGAGCTCGTGGCGATCGACGACACCCGGTTCATCATCGACGACCGGCCGTACACCGGACCGGTTCGCATGGCCATCTACGACGACGGCATCGCGGTCACCGAGATCGTGCCGATGACGACCTACCTCGAGGGGATCGCTGAGATGCCCTTCTCGTGGGCAGGTGAAGCCCTCAAGGCCCAGGCCGTTGCTGCACGGACCTACCTCGTCAGACGGCTCCTGCCTGGTCGGCGTGGCGACGCGGCGTTGCACGAGTACGACATCTGTGCGACGAATCGCTGCCAGGTCTACCGGGGCGTTCAACTCGTTGAGGGCCCCAGCGGAGATCGGTGGAGGGAGGCGGTCAGATCCACCGCTGGAGAAGTGCTGCTGTACGAGGGCCGCCCGATCGAGGCGGTGTTCACGTCCATGGTGGGGAGCAGATCCCGCTCGAATCAGGACGTGTGGTCGAGTGATCCACTGCCGTACCTCCAGGCCGTCGACTCGCCCGAGATCGGCATCGCTCCGTATGCGCAGTGGCGGGTCGAGATCACGACGCGACAGTTCGTCGAGATCCTTCGTGCAGACGGGTTCGACGTCGGCGGCGCCTTGCTGTCGTTGACCGTCGATGACCCTCCGGAGGGTCTCGGGCGAATGAACATCACGGTGCGAACGGAGAAAGGGACGATCTCGGTGCTCGCACCGGCTCTCAAAGGTGTCTTCAGCCGGCGCGGCGACGAGCTGTACCCGGGAGTCTTGCCGGCCCGTCTCGGCGACGGTAGGACGCTTCCCGAACCTCTTCTGTCGTACACGTACGAGATCACACTCGAGTCCCGGCCGGGGTCGGCTATCGATCCGCTCCTTCCACCAAGCGACCGGTCCGGCCGGGACTCCATCGTCTTCGATGGAGAGGGGTGGGGACACGGTGTCGGCATGAGCCAGTGGGGAGCGCGCATCATGGCCGACGACGGGGTCTCCTACGATCAGATCCTGTCTCACTACTACTCGGGGCTCAGCCCGCAGCAGGCCCCCGATATGGTCCCCGACAAGGTCGTTGTCGGCCTGGCGACAGACCTCCCCGCCGTGTCCATCGAGGTGGATGGCCGGGCCGTCATCCTCGTGAACGGCGTCCCGGCCGGGACCGTCGAGGGTGGGTCGTGGATCGTGCGCGACACCTCCAATGGTCTGGATCTCCTTCCCATCGACGGTCCGGCAGGGTCCTCGCCGATAACCCGGCGGGTGTGGCCGAGATAGAGGGAAGAGTTCACACTACGGCGGTGTTGCTAAAGTGACACACAGCCCGTATATGCTCACATCGGAAAGGAAGCGCATGGACGGCGCCGTTGAAGGCAGCATCATCGAGATCGGCTCGGTCATACCCGTCGTCAAGGACGGCGAGTCCGACATCGACCGCGATGAGCTCATGAGCGCTCTGGACTACATCCGGCCTGCGCTGCAAGCCGATGGTGGCGATGTCGTGCTCGAAGGCGTCGTCGGTGGCACGGTGAACCTTCAACTCGTCGGTGCCTGCGGCGGTTGCCCCATCTCTGAGACCACGGTCACAGCCGGTATCGAACGCATCCTCAAAGACCGGGTTCCCGGTGTGAAACGTGTTCTTGCGAGCTGAATAGCTCCGGCCACATCTAAGGTCGCTCTGTGGACAGCACACGACTCCTCGAAGCAGCGCGAAACGGTGACACCCGAGCCATCGGCAGGACGCTCACCAACATCGAGAATCGAACGGCCGACGGGCGTGCGGCACTCGCAGACCTCTTCCGTTCGGGGGGACACGCCTGGACGACAGGCATCACCGGGACACCGGGGGCCGGCAAGTCGACGCTGACCTCATCACTCCTCCCGCACGTGCTCACCGACGCGGACAAGGTCGCGATCGTCGCTGTGGACCCATCGAGCCCATTCAGCGGCGGGGCGATCCTCGGCGACCGCGTCCGCATGGCCGACCATGCTGGAGACGACCGCGTGTTCATCCGGTCCGTTGCCAACCGAGGCTCACTCGGAGGAATCTCCGACACTACCCCTGCCATCGTCGCCGCCCTCGATGGCCTCGGGTTCGCTGAGGTGATCATCGAGACCGTCGGAATCGGCCAGTCGGAGGTTGAGATCGCAACGACAGCCGACACGACGATCGTCGTCCTCAGCCCCGGTTGGGGCGACGCGATCCAGGTGTCCAAGGCCGGTTTCCTCGAGATCGCCGA
>JAJRYI010000451.1 GCA_024275815.1 Actinomycetes bacterium
CGGACACGATCGCGAACGCACCGGATGGGGACGTCGTCGTTCTCGAGAACACGCGGTTCGAGGCCGGGGAGACGCGCAACGACCCGGTCATGGCTGACGGCCTTGCTGCGCTGACCGAGATCTTCGTGAGCGATGCCTTCGGAACGGCACACAGGGCGCATGCCTCCAACGTTGGGATCGCCGAACGGGTGCCGTCGGTGGCCGGTCGCCTCATGGCGTCAGAGATCGAGGCGTTCGACAGGCTCCTGGTCGGTGAGGACCGTCCCTACGTCGTGGTGATGGGGGGAGCGAAGATCTCAGACAAACTCGGTGTGATCGAGCATCTCCTCCCGAAGGTCGACCTCATGTTGATCGGAGGTGGCATGTGTTTCACGCTGCTCGGTGCCGCTGGATACGACGTCGGCGCTTCCCTCTTCGAGCCTTCCATGGTCGAGACGGTTGGGCGTTTACTCGACTCGGAACACGGAGACAAGATCGTGCTCCCTCGCGATGTCGTCGTCGCCGACCGATTCGCTGCCGACGCCGAACATCGAACCGTTCCGATCTCTGCGATCCCCGGCGATGGTATCGGACTCGATATCGGCCCGGCGACGGTGGCACAGTTTGCCAGTGCCATCGTGGAAGCCGAAGCGGTGTTCTGGAACGGCCCGATGGGTGTGTTCGAATGGGACGCCTTCCGCAGTGGCACCGAGGGGATCGCCGATGCCGTCGCGTCGAGCGATGGCTACACGGTCGTGGGAGGAGGCGACAGTGTCGCTGCGATCAGGATGCTCGGCCGACAGGACGACGTGACCCACGTGTCGAGTGGTGGGGGAGCAGGACTTGCCATGCTCGAGGGGGCGACGCTACCGGGTATTGCAGTGCTCGAGAGAAAGGATCGTGATGCGTAAAGACCTCATCGCCGGAAACTGGAAGATGAACACGAACCATCTGGAAGCGATTCAGATGGTCCAGAAGTTGAGCTACCGGCTCGACCCATCGGATTACGACCGCGTCGATGTGGTCGTGTGCCCGCCCTTCACCTCGCTGCGTTCCGTGCAAACGGTGATCGAAACCGACCACCTCGGAATCAAACTGGGGGCGCAGAACGTCGACTGGCATGAGAAGGGAGCGTTCACCGGGGAGATCGCCCCAGCGATGCTCGCCAAGCTACGTGTGTCGTACGTCATCGTCGGCCACTCGGAACGTCGGCAGCTCTTCGGCGAGACGGACCAGATCGTCAACAAGAAGGCAAAGGCAGTCGTAGCAGCCGGGATGACACCGATCGTCTGTGTCGGTGAAACGGAGGACCAGCGCGACGCCGGTGAGGAAGAGCAGGTCGTTCGCTCCCAGGTTCGTGCGAGCCTTGCAGCGATCGATCCGGAGACGGTCGCCTCTCTCGTCGTTGCGTACGAACCGATCTGGGCGATCGGTACGGGCCGCACAGCGAGTGCCGACGACGCAGGAGCGATGTGTGCGTTCGTGCGGGACGAGGTGCGCACTTTCGCAGGCGGAGCAGCAGACGACGTGAGGGTTCTCTACGGCGGATCGGTGAATCCAGGGAACATCGCCGGGTTCATGGCCAAGCGCGACGTCGACGGTGCACTCGTGGGTGGAGCATCCCTCGATCCCGACACGTTCGCTTCGATCGTGCGGTATTGGGTGTAACCCGCGCCGGGAAGCTCTAGCCTGGCTCTCCATGATGCCGTACCAGATCGCCTTCGAGTTCGACATCACCCGCCGGATCGGGTGGAGTGATGAGGAGCTCGGCGATCACATCGACGACGTATTCGACCGACTTCGCCAGGCAGACGGCGTTCGCTCCATGGACGCTGAGGCTGATCTCGACTCCGGGCGAACACATATCGTGCTCCGGTACATGACGTTCGCCGATGACCCCGAGCGCCACGCCAGGGTGCTCCTTGGAGTAGCGGTCAGATCCTGCGGTGGGGAACATCGGGGGTTGCTCCCGTTCTCGGAAGAAGCCAGAGTGAAGCCCGAACGCAATCAGTGGTCGGGTCTTCGTGTCCCATCTTGGAACGTTCGTCAGGTGACCTTCAGTATCGAGCCGGACACGGGGTAGAGAGACGCACCCTGTGGGGGAGTACGCTGGGCGCATGGAAGCGACATACACACTCGTGCTGCTCCGTCACGGACAGAGCGCCTGGAACCTCGAGAACATATTCACAGGGTGGACGGACGTTCCTCTCTCAGAACGCGGTCGTGATGAGGCGATCGCTGCCGGTGTCGTGATGCGTGAGGAAGGGATCGGAGTCGACGTCGTACACACATCGGTGCTCCGTCGTGCCATATCGACGGCGAACCTGACGCTCGACACCATGGATCTCGCATGGTTACCGGTGAGAAGGCACTGGCGGCTCAACGAACGTCACTACGGGGCGCTTCAGGGCCTGAACAAGAAAGAGACGGCGCAGCGCTACGGGTCCGATCAGGTTCATCAGTGGCGTCGATCGTTTGCAACACCGCCGCCTGCACTCGATCCTAGCGACGATCGGCATCCATCCCACGATCCGCGGTACACGGCCCTTGCGCCCGAGCAGCTTCCTGCCACGGAGTGCCTCGCCGACGTCGTCGAGCGGATGTTGCCGTACTGGTACGACGTCATCGTTCCGGATCTGCGCGAGGGCAAGCGGGTCCTCGTTGCAGCCCACGGCAACTCGTTGCGCGCACTCGTCAAGCATCTCGAGGGGATCTCGGACGAGGACATCGTCGGGGTCAACATCCCGACGGGTGTTCCCGCGGTGTACGAACTGGACGGGAACCTCGGCCTCATCTCGAGTCGTTACCTCGGTGACCAGGAGGCGATCGCCGCGGCTGCAGCCAG
>JAJRYI010000452.1 GCA_024275815.1 Actinomycetes bacterium
GGAGGGTCAAGACCATGGCGGTGTCCATGTCGGGGCCCTCAGGCTTGATGATCGACGGGGGCTGATGCAGGGTCTGCCACCAGATGACGGAGAAGTGGACGAGCGGTACCTGGATGACGGCGAGGATGCCCATCACGGCGGCCCGTTTCGCCCTGGCATCGAGGTCGTCTGTGGTGCGCCTGAGTGCCAGATAGCCGAGGTACACGAAGAACATGATCGCGGTGAGGGTGAGGCGGGCGTCCCACGTCCACCAGACACCCCAGGTCGACTTCCCCCAGATCATGCCGAGGCTGATGGCAAGACCCGTGAAGAACACGCCGATCTCGGCCGAAGCGTGTGCTCTGCGGTCCCATGCAAGGTCCCGCTTCCACAGGTACATGGCAGATGCGAACATCGTGACACCGAACGACAGGTAAGCCAGCCACGCTGAGGGGACGTGCACGTACATGATGCGTGACAGTTGGCCCTGGATGGCGTCGGAAGGCGCCGACATCGCTGCAACGAACGTGACGAGTCCGGCAGCGGCCATGACGATCCATGGCCATACGGGCGACGATTTCGTTTCCAACGTTGTCATCAAGACTCCTGCAGTGTTCGTGCGGACAGCACGCCTGCAATGGCGAGCAGCAAGATCACGATGGTCATCATGAGTGTCCACGTAAGGCTACTGCGCCCCAGGCGTATCGCCTCAAAGGTCTGGGTCGCACCGATCAATAACGGCACCGAAAGTGGCGCCACGAGAAGAGGAACGAGAGCTGAGGCGGACCGCCCCGTAGAGACGATGCTGGCAGCGAGCGTTCCGAGCAGCGAGAGCCCCAAACCCACGAGCACCATCACGAGGGGCATCCACGCCCAGCCGTCGAGGGGGACGTCGTAGAGCGCGATGGTCACGACGGCGAGAACCGCCTCGAAACCGATGAGGAACAGAAAGCTCGCGATCACCCGCCCGACGTAGCCTGCAGCCGGGTCGATCCCGGTGAGGGCCACGACGTCACGCTGTGCCTGGGACTCGGTGTGTGCCTGGCGCACCGCGATGAGCACTCCGAAGAGCATCACGATCACCCAGTACATCCCGATGCCGATGGCGCGAAGGGTCGGGCGGTCCGTTCCGATGGCGATCGGGATGAGCAACAAGGCGATCGCCCCGAACGGGAGGGTGACCCACAGGACCTCGCCCGAGCGGCGTTCACGCATCAGATCACGCTTCGTGATCGCCGTGGCCTGGGTCCAGAAGCTGGTTCTCATGAGAGCGTGCCGCCCTTGATCTCCACGCTGTAGGTGGCGAGTTTCTCGACACGGGTTCGTTCGTGGGACACGAGCACCGCGGCCCCACCAGCGTTGACGGTCCTGCGCACGAGGTCATCGACGAGGTCTACGGCGTTGCCGTCGAGGGCGGAGTGCGGTTCGTCGAGGAGGAGGAACTCGGGTTCGGTCATGAGGATGCGTGCGAACTCCGCCCTGCGCTGCATCCCGTGGCTGCACACCTCGGCCCGTCGATCCGATGCACCTGCGAGGCCGACCGCTGCGAGGCTCGAAAGCACAGCGTCGTGGTCGATCGCCATCGCCGAGGCGATGAAGGACAGGTTCTCGTCGAGGGTCATCTCGGGGTAGAGACCCGGGACGTGCCCGACGTAGCCGATCCGTGGGCGAACCTCGTAACGCTCGTCACTCGAGAGGTCTGCTCCAAGGATCGTGCCGGTGCCGGTTGCAGGCTTCAGCAACGTTGCAAGGAGGCGTAGAAGCGTGGTCTTGCCTGCGCCGTTGGTGCCGAAAACGCCGACCGCCTCGCCCGGTTCGACGTTCAGCGTGATGTCACGCAAGATGTGCGTTGCGCCCGCCCGCACGGAGATGCCCTGAAGGCTTGCAATGGTCCCTGTTCCAGCCACACGAGAAGTGTACGGGGGGTGCCGCCCTCTCCGATTGACTGCTGACGGTATACCCCGTAGGGTATGTATCGTTACGGGAATACCGAAGCCGCCGAGCGTGGTTGAACCATTCATCCCACCCAAGATCGGAGACCAGACTTCATGGCCACTGTCAACATCACCAAAGATACGATCGAGTCCACGATTGCGGGCAGCGACATCGTCCTCATCGACTTCTGGGCAGAGTGGTGCGGCCCGTGCCGTTCCTTCGCCCCCACCTACGAGCAGATGTCCGAGAAGTACCCGAACATCACTTTCGCCAAGGTCGACACCGAGGCAGAGCAGGAGCTCGCCGCAGGGTTCGGCATTCGCTCCATCCCGACGCTCGTTGCGTTCCGTGACCAGATCGGCATCTTCTCCCAGCCCGGCGCCCTGCCTGCCGAAGCGCTCGAGGATCTGATCACCCAGATCGAAGGCCTCGACATGGACGCCATCCGTGAGGAGATCGCCTCAGAGGAAGACGCCAAGGAACCGGCAGCCAACTAGCACACATCGCCCAACACCCAACAGCCCGGTCCACCCTCCCGGACCGGGCTGTTGCGCGTCCACGATCAGTCCTGCGACAAAGCCGCTTTCAGGACGCCAACGGCACGGTCGAGGTCGTCTCGTTCGACCTCGACCGAGACGCTGTACTTGCCGAGAAGGCC
>JAJRYI010000453.1 GCA_024275815.1 Actinomycetes bacterium
AAGCGGCGAGCCGTCTGCTGCAAAGATGTAGTGGGGAAGCTTGCCCTTTGCCTTGCGCTCCCACTCGTAGAAGCCATCCATGGGGATCAGGCACCTTCGCCTGGCGAACGATGATCGGAACATCGATTTCTCGGCGGCGGTCTCGGACCTGGCGTTGATCGCTCGTGCCCCGATCTTGGGGGCCTTCGCCCACGATGGGATCAAGCCCCAGCGAAACGAGGTCAGGACCCGATCACCGTCATGTTGCGCAACCGCATAGATCCTGGTGGTGGGTGCCACGTTGTAGCGTTGCGGCAAGGTCTCGGTGCGCACGAACTCGGCACCGAACCACTCGGCGTAGAACTCTGGTTTCTCGACCTGGACGAACCGACCGCACATAGGAGCAGCGTAGACGGTGGATAGGGCCAGGTACCAGGTACCGAGTACCGCGAACGTCGGCGGGCTACTCGTTCAAGACATCTACTGTCCGTACCGATGGAACAGGGAATGACTCCAGCGATCTCCTTCTCCTCCGTCCACAAGGCGTTCGGTGACGTCCACGCGCTCGACGACGTGGCGTTCTCGGCGCCCGTCGGCTCGGTCACCGTGCTCCTCGGTCCCAACGGCGCCGGAAAGACCACAACGGTCCGACTGACGACCGGGGCGCTCCTCTCCGACAGCGGCGAGATCCGGGTCCTCGGGCTCGATCCCCTCGTCGACGGCGACAGCGTCCGCTCACGGGTCGGTGTCGTACCCCCCAAACCTGCGTTCTACGACCAGCTCACCGGCTGGGAGAACCTCCAGTTCGCTGCGACGATCTTCGGGAGCGACGAAGCCAGTGCACGAGAGGCCGCGAAACGCTTCGATATCGCCGACGCACTCGACAAGGATGTCGGCGGGTACTCGACGGGTATGCGTACCCGCCTCGCCCTCGCTCGAGCGGTCATCCACGACCCTGAAGTGCTGATGCTCGATGAACCAACGGCCGGACTCGACCCGGAGTCGGCCCGCGCCGTTCTCGAGTTGATCACCGACCTCGCAGGGAGAGGCCGCACGATCGTCATGTGCACCCACCTGTTGCACGAGGCCGAAGGCATTGCAGACCAGGTCGTCCTGATGGACAAGGGCCGGGTCCGCGCCCATGGAAACCCGAGGGACCTCGCCAGGGCGTACATGCCGGATCCGATCGTCGTCATGGATTCCGAAGATCGCGAGTCTCTGGCCTTTCTCGTTCAGTTCGACGGCGTACTCGACGTTCGCATGGACGATGCAGCGTACGTGACACTGGACTCGCTCGATCGCGTCCCCGACATCGTCATCGAGATGGTCAAGCGTGGTGCCAGACCGACACGCATCGAACCACTCAACCCGACGCTCGAGGATCTCTACTTCGAGATGCAGCGAGCACACAGGGGTGCGTCATGAGATGGTCGATGGTCAAAGCGGTGATGAAGGCAGACCTCTACCGCCTTCTCAAGACCAGGGACTACTGGATCCCGCTCGTGATCCTCGGCGGAGTGTTCTTCGTGGTCCTTCCGGCGATCATGCTCGGTGCGCTCTCGGTCGTGCGTCAATCATCCATGGTCACCCAGATCGGAGACATCGTCGGGAGCCTCCCGGCTGCGATCCAGGGCAACATCCGCGGCGACGACCCAACAGCGCGGGCCTCCTACGCCTTCGCCGTCTATCTGCTCGCCCCGATCGCGATCATCGTGCCCCTCACCATCTCGTCTGCCGTCGGGGCGAACTCGATCGTCGGGGAGCGCGAGCGTGGCACCGGGGAGTTCCTCGCCCACAGCCCGCTTACGGTCGGAGAGATCTACTTCGGCAAGCTGGTGGCGAGCCTGCTGCCCGGTTACGCAGCCGGTATCGTCGGATTCAGCCTCTACTCCCTCGTCGTCAACCTGATCGTCGGGCCGAAACTCGGTGGATGGTTCTTCCCGACCGTCGGATGGCTGCTGCTCGTCCTGTGGGTGGTCCCACCGTTCATCGCCATCGCTCTATCACTCATCCTCCGGCTCTCGGCGCGGGTCCGTTCCGCGGCTTCGGCGCATCAGGCATCCAGCCTCGTCACCCTCCCGGTCATCTTGATGTCCTACGCCGTTGCGTCGGGCCTCCTGTACAGCCCCGTGATCTCAGCGGT
>JAJRYI010000454.1 GCA_024275815.1 Actinomycetes bacterium
GACAGGCTCGCGAGCGAACTCACCGATCTCAAGATCCGCCTCATCAGCGCGAGATCGTTGGAGGAGATCGATGCGCTCCTCGTTCAGGCCGAGGAGGCAGACCGGCTGCTCAAGCGTGTCGAGACGCTTCACGAATCCAACCCCATGCTCGGGCTTCGAGGAGTTCGTCTCGCCGTCCTGTTCCCTGAGATGCCCCGGATGCAGATCCGTGCGATCTTCGAGGCTGCAGCTCTCGTCCAGGAGGAGGGCATCACTGCACGACCGAGCATCATGGTTCCGCTGACGAGCACGGCAGGGGAGCTCGAAGCGTTGCGTGACATCGCAACGGAGATGGCAGAGACCATCGAGGTCGAGCGTCGGATCGCCGTCGACTACCGATTCGGCACCATGATCGAGACACCGCGAGCAGCGGTGACGGCCGGCGAGCTCGCCGAAACCGCTGAGTTCTTCTCCTTCGGAACCAACGACCTGACGCAGATGACGTTCGGGATCAGCAGGGACGACGCCGAGCGAAACTTTCTCCTCCACTACCTCGAAACCGGTGTCCTCGAGTCGAACCCGTTCAACACACTGGACCAGAGGGGTGTCGGCAAGCTCATCGAGAGCGCGTCCCTCGCCGGTCGCGCTGTGCGCCCAGGTTTACACATCGGCATCTGCGGTGAGCACGGTGGCGACCCGGCATCGATCGCTCTCGTCGATGCCCTCGGCCTCGACTATGTGAGTTGTTCGCCGCTTCGGGTACCGGTCGCACGACTCGCTGCCGCCCAATCCGCTCTCGACCTCGCCGACGAGAAGGACGAAGCCATCACCGATTCCTAGCCATCTCCAGATCCAGCCGCATCGCCGTGTGTGCCTTCCCTACTTGCGGCGATGCGGCTGCCTCTCTTGCCTGCAAGGTTGCGGATAGGAGCGTTCGGTCGCTGGGTTCACCGCTGATAGCTGACAGTTCACAGCCGACAGCTCACAGCCGGAGACTCGGGCTATCTCTCAGTTTGCGGGTCTCACCGGTGAGCGGGAGGCAGAGACGACTGCCCCCTATCAGCATGTGCTCCTAGTTCGTCACACGTACGACGTCTCCTTCGTCGAAGAGGTCGGATACGTCGAAGCCGAAGGCATCGCGATACAGAGAGGCGGGAACGCCGATGTCCGCCAGGTAGAGGTCCCCAACGAATGGGGCGACGTTCCGAACGACGAGTCCCGGCTTCGGCAGGGCGAGGGTCATCGTCGCGTTCGCTGAGATAGCCGCGCCGGGAGTCCCGCCGGTCGATGCGTCGAGGCCCGAAGGTACATCGAGGGACACGACTGGAGCGTCGGCCGCATTCGCCCAACCGATGAGATCGGCCACCCGGCCTCGGGGGGACCAGCAAGGCTGTATCCAACGAGGCTGTCGACGAAGCAGAGCCCACTCGAGGTATCCCCGCTTCGCGGATCGCAACACCCATCCGATCGAGTATCTCGAGTTGTTGCGATGGAACACCGCTGTAGTCGTCGGCCCGGCAGGTCACGTGGACCTCCACAGATACGCTCCAACCGGTGAGGCGCCTCGCCGCAACAAGGGCACCACCACCGTTCCCGCCGGTCCCTGCGAGCACGACAACAAGGCGACGGTCCTCGGCGGCAGCCAGTTCCAGTACCAACCGGGCAAGCCCCCGACCGGCGTTCTCCATCATCCGTGCGAGATCGATACCGAGATCCTCGACCATGACACGATCCACTTCGATCATCTGGTCCGTCGAGATGACCGGGACCTGTGAGAACGAGATAGAGGGGGGAGCGCACCTGCACGATACCGCTGGCACGGGCACGGCCCGGCGACACCACACCCGGGAAATCCTCTGCTGGTGTTCAACCGTTGGGTACGCTGCCTCCCATCGAGGAGGTGCCGCCATGGACGCTCAGGCCGATACAGGTACTACGAAGCAAGACAACGGCGACAACACCATGACGGTGCGCATCACGATCGAGATGAAGGTCATCTGGAGGATCATCTTTGCGATACTGCTGGCACTCGGGGCACTGTGGGCGATCGGTGAAGCACAGAGTCTCGTCGCCCTCATCGGGATGTCCTTCTTCTTCAGCCTCGCCCTCCAGCCTGCCGTCCTGTGGCTGACGAATCGTTACGGGTGGCGTCGCGGATCCGCCGTCGGAGCCATCTACGTCGGTGGGTTCATCGGCACGATCGCGATGGTTCTCATCCTGATCCCTGCGGTCACCGCGCTCGCAGAAGCGATCGGTGCAGGAGGAGCAGTGTGGCTGAACAGTGGGATCGATTGGATTCAGGACACGTTCAACGTCACGATCGGCAGCGGAGCTGCCGCCGGAAGCAGCGAGTGGGCCGCGATCGTCGACGAGAATCTCAACACATGGATCTCGAACCTCTTCGGATCCGTGTTCGGTATCGTGACGTCGGGCATCGGCCTCGTCTTCAACCTCGCCACGATGGCGATGTTCACTTTCTACTTCACGGCAGATGCCCCCAGGTTCCAGCGAACCGTCCTCGGCCTCCTCCCCGACCATCGCCAGCACCAGGTCGGCTGGGCATGGGATCAGGCGATCATCCAAACCGGTGGTTAC
>JAJRYI010000043.1 GCA_024275815.1 Actinomycetes bacterium
CCGAGAGCTGAATACATTGTGAATCGGTACGACGACAACAGGCACCGGAGAGCCGATGGCCGAAAGCGATTCTCTGAGCTCCGCTCAGAGAATCTGACTCAGGAACAGCTTCGTGCGGTCGTGCTGGGGGTTCGTGAAAAAGTGCTCGGGGGTGCCTTCTTCGACGATCGTTCCGTAGTCGAAGAACAGGACCCGATCGGCGACCTCTTTCGCGAACCCCATCTCGTGCGTGACGACGATCATCGTCATGCCGCCGAGCGCGAGCTCCTTCATCACGTCGAGCACTTCCTTGATCATCTCCGGGTCGAGTGCCGATGTCGGCTCGTCGAAGAGCATGATCTTGGGCTGCATGGCGAGCGAGCGTGCAATTGCAACACGCTGCTGCTGTCCACCGGACAACTGACCGGGGTACTTGTCTGCCTGCTCGGGGATTCCGACCCGCTCGAGCAGGCTCATCGCGAACTCCTCGGCCTCTGCCTTCGGCTGTTTGCGCACCCACTGGGGAGCAAGCGTGATGTTGTCGAGCACCGTCAGGTGTGGGAAGAGGTTGAACTGCTGGAACACCATCCCAACCTCAGAACGGATCTTCTCGACGTTCTTGATGTCGTTCGTCAGTTCGATGCCATCGACGATGATGGTGCCCTCCTGGTGGGCTTCCAACCGGTTGATGCATCGGATGTACGTCGACTTTCCCGAGCCGGAGGGGCCGATGACCACGACGACCTCGCGCTCGCGCACCGTGGCTGTGACACCCTTGAGCGCCTGGAAGTCACCGAACCACTTCTTGACACCCTCGGTTATGACGATCGGGTCTCCGAGCACCCGTTCCGATGCCGATCCGTTATCTGACATATTGGCTCCTTGTGACTTCTTGACTACCGCTCACCGACGCCGAGTTTCTTCTCGAGACGTTGGCTCACACGAGAGAACGTGAACGTGAACATCCAGTAGACCACGGCTGCGAACACCAGCGTCCATTTGATCGATCCCAGGAAGCTGAACGGCTGAGACTGGGCGGGGATCACGGCACGGGCCATGTGCAGGAAATCGAAGAGGCCGACGATCGTCACCAGCGAGGTGTCCTTGAACAGAGCGATGACCTGGCCGACCAGAGCAGGGATGACCGCCCGCAGCGCCTGGGGGAGTGTGATGAAGACGGTCTCTTGCAGCGTCGACATTCCGAGAGCCCTGGATGCCTCTCTCTGTCCGGAGTGGATGGACTGCAGGCCACCACGGACGTTCTCTGCGAGATAGGCAGCAGAGAAGAACGTCATCGCGCCGATCGCACGCATCGCACCGCCGATCTCGATGCCGGAGGGAAGCGCTACCGGAAGCATCAAGAACGCAACGAGCAACCAGGTGATCAGCGGAACACCGCGGACGAGTTCGATGTAGATGGTCGACATCAGCCGGAATATCGGCATCGTCGATGTGCGTCCAAGTGCAAGGATCACACCGAGGGGGAACGAGAGAACGATCGACGTGAAGGCGAGGACGATCGTGAGCGAAAGGCCCCCGAGGAAGAACGAGCCGGGAACATCCACGAGAGATTCGGAGGAGACGACGAACGCGACGACGGTCGTGAAGAGCACGGTTGCAAGCCAGCCGAAGAGGTACTTGCGGTTGGCGGCA
>JAJRYI010000455.1 GCA_024275815.1 Actinomycetes bacterium
CCGTCGGCGGGAAGGAGGTCCTGAGGGATCGTGATGGTGCGACGCGCGTTCATGTCTATCGTTCGGGTGCCAACTTGCTTGCAACAGGGAGCGTAGTGCCGATGACGAACCGCCGATCAATCTCGCAGCGTGCAGAGAACGTCCAGCCCTCAGCAACGCTGGCGATCACGAACAAGGCCAACGCCCTACGAGCCGAGGGAAAGCCGGTCATCGGCTTCGGAGCCGGGGAACCGGACTTCGCCACCCCCAAGACGATCGTCGATGCAGCCGTTGCTGCAGCGCTCGATCCTGCCACCCACCGGTACTCACCTGCTGCCGGGCTTCCGGCGTTGCGCGAGGCGGTTGCCGTCAAGACGCTGAGAGATTCCGGGTACGCCGTCGATCCTTCCCAGGTCGTCATCACGAACGGCGGGAAGCACGCGGTGTACCAGACATGTCAGGTGCTTCTCGACCCGGGCGATGAGGTCCTCCTCCCCGCGCCGTACTGGGTGACCTACCCCGCAGCGATCGAACTCGCCGGCGCGACGCCGGTGATGATCCCTACCGATGAATCCTCGAACTTCACCGTCACGGTCGAGGCGCTCGAAGCCGCTACTACAGATCGCACGAAGATGTTGATCTTCGTGAGTCCATCGAACCCGACCGGTGCCGTGTACGACGAGACGCAGATCCGTGAGATAGGGGAGTGGGCTGCTCAACGTGGTATCTGGGTGATGACCGACGAGATCTATGAGCACCTCACCTACGGTGATGCAGTCTTCACATCGATGCCTGCTCTCGTTCCCGAGTTGGCGGAACGATGTGTCGTCGTCAACGGGGTCGCCAAGACCTACGCGATGACGGGTTGGCGGGTCGGGTGGATGATCGGTCCCGAGGCCGTTGCGAAGGGAGCAACGAGAATCCAGTCGCACCTGTCTTCGAACGTGAACAACGTCGCCCAGCGTGCCGCCCTCGAGGCGGTGTCCGGTTCGCTCGACGCCGTCGTCGAGATGCGCGATGCGTTCGATAGAAGACGTCGCGTGATGCATCAGATGCTGTCGAACATCGACGGTGTCGAGTGCGTCGAGCCGCAAGGAGCGTTCTACGCGTTTCCGAACATGGGCGGGCTGCTGAACCGGCCCATTGCAGGGGAGACCGCCGCCTCTACGCTCGAACTCGCAGCGGTGCTTCTCGACAAGGTGAACGTCGCCATCGTCCCCGGTGAGGCGTTCGGAGCACCGGGGTACGCCAGGTTCTCGTTCGCCCTCGGCGACGACGATCTGGTCGAAGGGTTGACCAGGATCACCGATCTCGTCAACGACCACTGAGATCGTCGAGGATGTTGCTCAAGGTATCGAAAGCCGGGTCGCATGGATCGATGAGTTCCATGTGACCGACACCGTCGAGGATGTGCACACGCGCACGATCGGGGAACTGCTCCACATAGCTCGTCGTCTGGTCTGAAGGGACATCGTCATCGAGCACTCCGTGGACGAGGTGCACCGTCGTGAGCGGTTCACCCGACAGGGAAGCGTCGAGCCACCGCTGTGCTGCGGCGCTGCCGGGTTGGACTCCGAGGAACGACGATGCAGGATCCTCGTCGCGTCGCGTCGCGGAGAGGGCTTCGAGGTCGGTCACCGGGGCAAGAGCGACGGCACCGAGGAGCCCGTCGATGGTGTGTGCTGCCCTGAGGGTCAGGTAGCCACCAGCGGAGTGGCCGATGGTGACGATACGGTCGCCTGCAATACCGTGCTCGTCTGCATGCTCGGCGATCCAGGCCACGGCCTGAGAGACGTCGTTGCACGCCTCGGGAAAAGACCCGTGTCCGCGTGTGTACTCGATGTTGGCGGTGGCCCATCCCCGGCGTGTCAGGGCTGCGGCCATTGGCGCCATGATGTCTCGGTTCCAGATGTCACGCCAGAACCCGCCATGAATGAGCACGGCCACGGGTGCGGGTTCCTGGTTTGGTGTGCGCAGATCGAGCACCTGGTCTCGGCCGAGCCCGTAGGCGATCGTGACCGGAGGTACAGAGACGTGGGCAACGACGAGGTCGATGGCGTGGAGATAGCCCAGTGTGCCACGGCCATGAACGATGCCGATCGCTGCCTCGCCGGTGACGCTCGTATGCCGCCACACTTCGCGTTCGTAGATATTGGATATGTGGATCTCGACGGTCGGCACTCCAACGGCGACGAGGGCGTCGTAGATCGCGTAGCTGTAATGGCTCAGGGCACCGGGGTTGATGACGATGCCGTCGAAGCGTCCTGTCGTTCCCTGGATCGCATCGATGATCTTGCCCTCATGGTTCGATTGGAACGTCGCAATCCCGATTCCGATGCGCGTGGCGTGCCGTCGCCAGGTCCGCTCGAGATCGTCGAGGCTCTCGGAACCGTAGGTTTCGGGCTCACGTGTGCCGAGCAGGTTGAGGTTCGGGCCGTTGATGATGAGAACGCGCATACTGGGAGTCTTGATGGTTCCGGGTGATCACGCAAGTGCAGTCGATACGTGGTCGGTGCGAAACGCTGAAGCGAGAGCGATCGTTTCGTCATCAGGTGCCGTCTCGGACACGTCACGTCCCACCGATAATCGGGTGACGAGCGACGCTGCAACCGCTGAAGGTGCAACGGGGACGGCGTCGGCGACACACCCCGTTCTCGCCGGGTCCATGTCGATGCCGAGTGCTCGGTACACGGGTGTGAGAACGGCGTTGATGGATGCTGCATCCTCGACGACGATCACGCCTCCAACTTGCGCGGCAGATCGTGAGAGGCGTTGCCCGACGCCCATGATCTTGCCACCACCCACTATGTGGACGCTGTAGCGACCTGCGCAGTACTCCCCGGGAAGTTCACCGATGGTCGCATCGACTCCAAGCCCGGCAAGGGAGTCGACGACGGCGTTGGCTATCTGATCGAACCGGGAGTGCATCGAGGTGGCAGGCTCTGAGGCCGGCATCGTCCACGAGAACCGCACCGTGCCCGGATGGAACGCGACGGCGCGACCTCCGGCGATTCGGATGGTCGGGTCGAACCCTCTTTCGATCGCCTCGGAAACGGCCAGGGGAAAACGGTCAGCGAGCGTGTCGTGCTTCCCGAACGCAACGACGTTGTGAGGTGTGCCGACCTGAATCGTCTCGGGCAAGAGGCCGGAGCCGACGCGGTGGAGTATCGCCCGCGACATCGCGGTGTCGAGAGCGGCGTCACCGGTGAGATGCCCCGATATCACGTTGATCCGGCCGGTCGAAGAAGCGCTCATAGGGAACTGATATCACGATGGGGCGACTGTCACCTCTCGGGGTCGTGTCGGTTACCGGGATTCCGTGCCATCCTTGCGCCATGAAGCGAATCGCAGTGGTCGTAGCACTCGTCGGCCTCGCCGCGGCTGGCTGTGGTGAGGCGGGTGTCCTCGACGGTGTTGGAACCAAGACGCAGGCCTTCGTCGAGGGTGATGCGACGACGACATCGACTGTGGTGGCACTTCCCGCAGGCACAGGGGATGAGGGGTTGGTCTCTGCAACAGACGTGCTCTGGTTCAACGACGACATCGCTGCCCAGTACTCCGGATCCCCACAGGACGTCGTCGCTTTGGTGTGGAAGAGGAAGATCAACAGTCGCTTCATCCAGTCGTCCCGGGCCGAGATCGCTGCTGCGATGCCGGCGATCCGGTTTCCTGAGTTGGTCCCCTCTGACGTGCGCTGGGTGACGAGTCAGCTCGTGTACGACGGTGA
>JAJRYI010000456.1 GCA_024275815.1 Actinomycetes bacterium
AACAGCGATCAAGGGACTGCTCGACCCGTACAACGAAGGGGGAGCCGACCTCTTCCCGCCGGGATCCGTCGAGGCCAACTGGTACCAGTGGGACGGGTTCTACATCGTTGTCTACCGTGGATGGGACGCGGCCTCGGATCAGCCGATCTGCTTCGGTAACTCCGTCTTCGTGGACGGAGGATGGGAGTTCGTCACGAACAGCCCCTACAACGCAGCGATGGACGAAGCCTGCCAGGGAGCCAACGAAGCGGCGCCCGAACAAGGTGTGCGAACCTGCGGAAGCCTGCTCTACTACCTCACCGCGATCCCGGTCGACCAGGACGGCGACCAACTGTGGGGATCGATCGAGTTCAACGACGGTGTCACCGATTGGATGGGCCAGACGAGTCGGGCAGATCTGAACCTCGACGAAACCCCTGAGTTCCAACCAGGTGCCACCGGGTACTCGCTCCCGGCATCGGAGTACGACGATCTGGCCGCGGTCACCTGCGAGGCGTAGACCTTTCCCGATCTCGGCAGGCCACCACCCGACAAGATGGTGGCCTGCCTCGCGTCTGACGCCAAACGTACCGAAACCGTCTCGGAGGTTGGGTCACCGTTGTGTGGGGGCGTATTGTTGTCGCAACAACTGACCACTCATCGTCGACTTCCCACAGCAGGTGCCCCATGTCATCCTCACCAACAACAACCGCTGCGCTGCGTTTCTGCATCGTCAACGGCTACCCCAAGGCCAGTCGAGAGAACTTCGACCGTTCCGACGTCGGACACCCACACGACCTGTTCCAGGACTTCCTCAGCAGGGAGGCACCCAACGCCACGAGCGAGATCGTCTACGTCGCGGACCCCGACTTCTCGCTCCCGGAAGGTACGACGATCGACGACTTCGACGGGTTCATCTGGACAGGGTCTGACCTGACGGTCTATCACACCGACGACCCGCGTGTCTCTGGACAACTCGCGTTCGCCGAGGAACTCATGGGGGCAGGCGCCGTGAGTTGGGGAAGCTGCTGGGGGATCCAGATGGCGGCCCAGGTCCTCGGTGGCGAAGTGGCTGTGAATCCCAACGGACGGGAGTGGGGGCTCGCCCGGCGAATCGAACTCAACGATGCCGGCTTGGCTTCACCGATGCTCGCAGGCAAACCGGCGTTCTTCGACGGGTTCATCATGCACCTCGATGAGATCACGAGACTGCCTGAAGGAACGGTGTCCCTCGGTGGCAATGAGCACACCTCCATCCAGGCGGCCATCTTCGAGAGCGGGGATTCCTCCTACTGGGCGACCCAGTACCACCCCGAGTACAACCTGTACGAAATGGGCCGCCTCATCGCAGCACGGGCAGAGGCACTCGTGAGAGAGGGGCACTTCCCCGACGAGGACTCAGTCGCTGAGTACGCCGCGAACATGAAGGCACTCCATGCCGACCCCGACTCGCAGGAACTGCGGGACACGCTCGACGTCGGCGACGACATCATCGACCCGCAGATCCGGGAGCTCGAGTTGAGGAACTGGCTCCGCTTCGTCGAATCGCGTGCGTCCTGACGGCCGTTGCGGGGACTCTTCCTCGATACGGATCATGCTCGTTTCGCGAGGC
>JAJRYI010000044.1 GCA_024275815.1 Actinomycetes bacterium
AACCAGACGAACGGGAGGAACAGCAACTTCCAGTGTGGGCGGAAGGAGGTGATGATCACTTCGTCGTTGCTGAGAGCATCTTCGGGCCAAGACATGAGCACAGCATAGACGCCAGACGCCAGACGCCAGAACACAGAACACAGAACACAGAACACAGTCGATCTGTCGTCCGTCAGACGCGAGAAACCCCAAGGAAGCCGAAGCCCCCTTGGGGTGTTCTCTGCGTCCCCTCCAGCCTTTCAGCCGGCGGTTTCGCTGCTCCGCAAGCGGAGCCGGATGCGAATCGAGACTCGCACCCATCCCCTGGGAACCTCCCCGACCGAAGCCGAGAGGGTGGGGCGTGAACCCCGGACACCCGGAGGTGCCCTCTCAAGGAGCCGATCTGTTTCCAGACCGGTTGCCGGTTTTGAGGCCGGCCGCCCCGGGTTTCCCCGTGACGCTCGCCGCCGAGTTTCCCCGGTTGCGGACCGCTTCGGGTTGCCCCTCTGCGGTACTGAATAATCTGGCACAGACACGACGATCTCGCAACCCAGATCGACGTTTGATTTTCGCGCTTCACCCCCATTTTTCGCGGTCCTTGGTACCGTTGCCAAGTGACCCCGACACCTGCCCGAATACGCGTTGTGCTCGCTCTCGCGCTGGTCGCTGCCGGGTGTTCGCTCTCACGTCCCGATGCCGGGGAAACCGCTACCGTTGCGCCCTCGTCGGCGTCGTCGCCGATCGATCTCACCCTCGCAGCCGACGGTATCGGGCCGTTCCTACTCGGTGACGACGCCGTCGTCGTGATCGAGGGGATCTCGGCGATCATCGGAGGTTGGGACGTCGATTCTGCCAACGACATCACCGGCGTACAACTGCCGAACTGTGGGGGAACGAACCTGCGGTTGGTTGCGTGGGGATCTCTCGCTCTGGTATTGACCGGGGACGCGGACCGCGAGGTATTCACCAGTTGGTCCTACGGGTTCGACCCGTTGACCGGAAACTCACAGGATCTACGCCAACTGGGTCTCGAGACCGCCGCGGGGATCGGTCTCGGATCGACGAGAGTCGAACTCGTCGATGCGTACGGCAGTGCCATCTCGATCATCGATCAACCCGCCATCGACAGCGCCACCTTCACGATCGGTCAGGAAACATCACCACACCTGTCGGGGAAACTCGACGCGGCAGGCCCCACCGGGGCCGTCGACTTGCTCGAGAGCGTGCCGACCTGCTGAGGCGACGTGGGTGCCTCGAGACGCTCGGATAGGGAGGTTTACCGCTATCGGCCATCGGCCATCGCGCGGGTTCCCACAAGCGAGGCGCAGCCGACCACACCGTAAGCCGACAAGCGAGGCCCTCGGCCGAGCGCACCGACAGCCGAAAGCGGCGAGCACAGCGAGCCCTATTCGCCGACCCTCCAGGTGCCTTTCCACGCGAAGAACCCCGAGGAAGCTCGACCGAAGTCTTGCCCTCTCGGGGTTCTCCAGCGAAGCGACGATGTCGCTCCGGTCCGGGCCTCGTCGGTTGCCCGACTCCACCCGGGGTGGCTCCTCCCTCGCTGGCAGCCGAAGCCACCAGGTTCGCTTGGAACCTGCCACTTCGAGCCGAAACTCGCCGTGGCGTCCGGTCACAGCCGAGGCTGCGTCCGGTGGCGATCCACCTTTCGGCAGATCCCCGTTGATCTCTCGAAGTCTGGGCTCCTCCTCGAGATCGGACCGATCGCCGAGGCGATCAGCTGGCGGGTTTGGTTGCCCTTCGCCGCCCAGCACCCGGTTTCCCGGTGGACCGACTCGGGTGAGGAGTCGGGCCTGTGCCGGTCCTTTGGCTTGCGCCTCCGGACAACCAGGAAAGTAGATGGCCCGACGCGCAGCCGCAACCCACACGGCTTCTTCGTTTTCGCGAGTCACCGCTAGTTTTCGCGATGTGTTGGGAACAGCACCATGAGTCCGAAATCCGGCCGCGATCGGTGACTGGAGAGCGCGGCAACATCAGCGCTCACTGTTTCTGTCACACCCACCCGGTACGCTCTCGACATGGCTAACGATGCAACGAACACCGCGGTCTCCCCCCCGAAGCTGACGTCCCTGTCACCCAGCCGGGCAAGCGATTTCAAGACCTGCCCCCAGCTCTACAAGTTCAAATCGATCGACAAGATCCCAACCGTGCCGACCATCTACCAGGCACGGGGCACCACCGCTCACCTGGCACTCGAACGCCTGTTCCAGCTCCCCGCTCGAGAACGGACACCAGATCGGCTCTATGAACTGTTCCGGGCGGCGTGGATGGAGCTCAAGCCACAGGAGTATCCGGATCTCTTCACTTCGGTAGACGATGAACGCGCGTGGGGTGTCGAGTCGCTCGGACTCCTCGCGTCCTACTTCACCGTCGAAGATCCAACATCGTTCGAACCGCTCGAACTCGAGATGGACCTCACCGTTGCGGTGAACGACATGACGATTCGGGGCATCCTCGACCGTATGGAGACGATCACCGAGACCACACCGGAAGGCTCACCCAGAGACGTGCTCGTCATCACGGACTACAAGACGGGCAAGGCACCACCGCAGCAGTACGCGAACAAGGCGTTCTTCGCTCTCAAGATCTACGCACTGTTGATCCGCATCACGAGGGGCTTCACCCCGGACCGCCTCCGCCTGCTCTACCTCAACGGACCGACCGAGTACACGATGGACATCACCGACGAACAACTCGATGCAATGGAACGCCAGCTCGAGGCGCTGTGGACGGCCATCGACCGTGCGATCACCACCGGTCGATGGCCCGCAAAGAAGTCGCGGCTGTGCGACTGGTGCGACTTCAAAGCAGAACTGTGCCCCGTGTGGCAGGACGATCCCGAGGAGACGTCGTGACCTGCCCGATCACCATCTCGAGATAGGGATACGCTCGTGCCGGAGAACGAGACGAGAGTGTCACCGCAGGATTGGAGCCAACACACCGCGCTCGCCGGACATCCGCAGATCATCGTCGGTGGCCCCGGCACCGGCAAGACCCAGTTCCTCGTCGCACGCGTCGCCTCGGCGGTACACGAAGCCGGGATCGTACCGGAGGAGATCGTCGTACTCGGGTTCTCCCGTTCTGGTGTTACCGACCTCACACGTCGCCTGGTCGACGCCCTCGGGCCACCGGCGTACCGGATCAACATCACCACCTACCACGCTCTTGCGATGCGTATCGTCGAGGCGAACGCGGTGGACCTCGGGTGGGAGAAGACTCCCACCGTCCTCACCGCAGCAGAACAGGAGCAACTCGTCGCCGAGCTGCTGCTGAAGGAACCTCCGGGAGCCTGGCCTGCGGGGTATCGAGCCCTGCTCGACTCACGGATCATGGCCGGCGAGGTCACCGACTTCATACTGAGATGCCACGAGCAACTCGTCAGTACCAACGATCTCGCTTCGATGGCCGACCCCCGTTTCGTCGCGATGTCAGGGTTCCTCACCCGCTACAACGAACGACTCGACGCCGAACACCGGACCGATTACGGGCGGATCATCTCAGAAGCCATCGTGGCACTCGAGCGGTGGCCTGCCACGACCGCGCCGTTACGCCTCGTCGTCGCAGACGAGTACCAGGACTCGTCGCCGGCACAGGCCGAGATGCTGTTCCTCCTTGCAGCTTCGTGTCGTGACCTCGTGGTGGCCGCAGACCCCTACCAGTCGATCTACTCCTTTCGGGGTACCGATATCGCGAACGTGTTCAGCTTCCCCGCCGATGCACGCGACCGGATCGGAATCGAGGCAGAGCGGATCGTTCTCACCACATCGTTCCGAGTCCCGACGGAGATCCTCGACGCGGCGGTCGGTGTCACGGCGAGGGCACTCCCCGGCGGGGCTGGGAAAGTCCTGAGCACCCGCACCGGCGGAAGCGTTGCCTCCCACACGTTCGCAACGACGTCGCACGAGACGGAGTGGCTGGCTTCGGACATCGAGCGAGTGCATCTTCTCGATGGTGTTCCCCTCGAGAGGATCGCCGTGTTCACGAGGTCGAACACCGATTTCGGGGTCGAGCTCGCATCAGCACTCGAACGTCGCTCGATCCCCCACTCGTTCACCGAGAGCCGGCTCGTCGACGAGCCCATCGTACGTCTCGTCCACGACCTCGTCATCGCAGCCGGAGCCGGTGAGGAAGCAGATCTCGCCATTGCCAGGGTGCTCACGAGCCCGTTCTTCTCGCTGCCGTACGGGACGGTGAACGACATGACCCGCCTCGCTGCTTCGGGAACGTCATGGAGCGATCTGATCTCACAGCGGGTCCCCGATGGCGCTCCACTCGCTGCACTCCTCGTCGATCCCACGTGGGCGATCGACGTTCCCGCCCCTGTGGGCCTCTGGCACGTGTGGGAGACCCTTCCTCAGCTCATCGACGTTGCGCTCGACGAAACACGAGCACGTGACCGACGGGCATGGTCGACGTTCGGCCAGGTTCTCACGAGGCTCGTCGAGAGATCCCCCGGGGCAACGCTCGCCGACCACAGCGACCTCGTCAGCGGTACCGACTTCGAAGCAGATCCACTGTTCACGTTCCGCACCCTCGACGATGGAGGCGTGACCCTCTCGACACTGCACCGGGCAAAAGGCACCGAGTTCGACGTCGTGTACATCGCGAACGCCATCGAGGGCGAGTTGCCCGATCTGCGTGCCAGGGACTCCCTTCTCGGTGTGCGGTTGCTCAACCCACACGTTCCGGCGGACACGAGCGACTACATCGCCTTCCGACTCGACGAGGAACGACGACTCGCGTACACCGCCATGACGAGAGCCACTTCCCGCGTCGTTTGGACGGCAACGAGCAACGACCAGGATCACCAGGGCTCCCAGCCAAGTCGGTTCCTCTCCCTCGTCGCTCCAGTGACCCGGCCACGCCACAACACGGAACCGCTGACGCCGCGCTCGTTCGAGGCTTCACTCCGACGAACCCTCAAGGACCCGACGGCGTCTCCCATCGACCGTCTGGCAGCGATCGATGTGCTCACACGGGGTGCCGAACTCGGCCTCGCCAACCCGCTGGAACGCTACGGGACCCTCGAGCGCGGCCCCGACGACCGGATCGGCCCGGAGACCCTTCGTCTGTCCCCGAGCCAGGCGATGGCCTATGAGGCCTGTCCTCGCAAGTTCGCCGTGGAACGCTACCTCCTCCCCCGGGACGACACGAACGACTTCATGCGTTTCGGCACGCTCATCCACGCGATCCTCGAAGAAGCCGAGAAGGCTGCGCTCGATGACGGCCGGGACCGATCGACTCGCAGGGAGGCCCAGGGATGTCTCGATCGACTCTGGGGTGACTCCGGGTTCGACGATGACGCGGTCGGTAGATCCTGGCGCGCTCGGGCCGAGGAGACGCTAGACAACCTCTACGACCTGTGGCCCGTCTCGGGGCGACCGGTCTCCCTCGAACAGGATCTCACACTCGCAGTCGCAGGCGTCGATTGGCTCGGCCGTGCCGACCGCATCGAGCAACGTGGAGCAGAACTCGTCGTTGTCGACTACAAGACATCAGGCCAGGCGGTCACCGTTGCCGAGGCCGCCGAGTCGATCCAACTCGGGTACTACGTTCTCGCAGCGCGCACCGACGAGAACCTCCGTTCACTCGGTCCGGTGACGGGAGCCGAGTTCTGGTACCCGCGGGCGAAACCAACGAAGGCCAGCATCGCGAAACGTGCGTTCGACCAGGGGTCGCTTCGAACCGTGGCCACTCGACTCGAGGAGATAACCACAGCGATCTCTGCCGAAGCGTTCGACCCGCTCGTGAGCCGGACGTGTTCTGGCTGCGCTGTCGCTCTCGTGTGTCCCGCACGACCCGAAGGAAGAGAAGCGTTCATCCGATGACAGCGTTCATACCGACACGAGAACAACGAGCGATCATCGACTATCCACCTGTCCCGCTTCGCGTCGTTGCCGGCGCCGGCACGGGGAAGACGACGACCATCGTCGAACGTCTCGCCGCCGGGGTCGAGCGCGGCGGAGACCCGACAAGAGCCCTCGGCATCACCTTCACGAACAAGGCCGCAGACGAACTCCGGGGCCGCCTTCGCACAGCGATCGGTGATCGCCCCGATGGCCGGGAGGTCGAAGTCGCCACGTATCACGGTTTCGCGACATCGATCCTCGAGGAGTTCGGGGCGTTCGTGTGCTACCAGCCCTCGACCTCCCTGATGGATGAGGGTCATCGCAGCGAACTCGCATACCGCGTCTTGCGCGACCTCGACACCACGGATCTCGATCTTGCTGCACTGTCGAAGCGCAAAGAGGAGCTCCTGGCAATGGCAGATACCATGACGGCGAATCTGCTCACCATCGAAGACATCGAGCGCGTCGTACCGAACGATCCAGATGAGGTGTGGCTGAAACGCATGGCTCTCGCTCGTGCCGCCGAGCGCTACATCACGGCCAAGCGCCAACTCGACTTCCTCGAGTTCGGGGATCTCATCCGATTGGCCGTCGAACTCGTCGAAAGCTTCGATGAGATCGCCTCACAGCTCGCTGCTCGCTACGACACAGTGCTCCTCGACGAGTACCAGGACACGGACCCTGCCCAGCGTCGCCTCCTCACGGCGGTCTTCTCGGGCCGTGACACCGCCGTGACCGCCGTCGGCGATGCCGACCAGACGATCTATGAGTGGCGTGGCGCATCTCTCGAGAACTTCACCGAGTTCCCGCAGCACTTCCCGCGGCCCGATGGCCTTCCCACGCAGACCCTGCCGTTGAGCATCAACCGTCGCTCCGACCGGATCATCCTGGATCTCGCGAACGAGATCCAGGCCCTTCTCCCCCGTCTCGAGGCGTCCAAGCCGCTCACTCCCAACAGCGACGCGACAGACGGCGCCATCGAGGTCGGATGGTTCGCGACCGATCTCGACGAGGCGACCTGGATCGCCGAGACGATCGAGGAACGTCATCGGACAGGACGGCCGTGGTCCGAGTTCGCGATCCTGTGCCGCAAACGCTCGACGATTCCCGCCATCGTGCGTGCCCTGCGTCGGGCAGAGATCCCCCATGCTGTGAGCTCGATGGGTGAACTCCTCACGATCCCGGAAGTTGCAGACCTACTCGCCTGGCTCCGGCTCCTCGCACATCCCGGCGATGAACCGTCGCTCCTCCGTATCTGGATGGGAGGGATGTTCCGTATCGGAATGCGAGATATCTCGCGCCTTGCACGGTGGTGCAACCGCGTCGAGGGTCGGGACCTCGCCGTGGCCCTCGAGCACCTCGAGGAGATCGAAGAGCTCACACCAGGGGGAAGAGAACGCCTCGAGAGGTTCCGATCACTCCACAGCGACCTGCGAGCACGGGCCCAGATGCTCGCTGTGCCACGCACCGTGTCGATGATCATCGACCGGCTCGGCTTCTGGGAGGAAGTTGCTGCCCAACCATCCCCCCAGTCGCTCACCGCACGCGTCAACATCGGGCGCTTCACCTCCCTTGCGCACCGGTGGCGCCCACTCGATGGCAAGCCGACCCTCGCCGCGTTCCTCCGCTACGTCGACGCCCTCGAAGATGCCACGCCTGGCGAGGGACTCGAGGCAGCCGCAGATCTCTCCGACGACGTCGTTCAGGTCATCACCGCCCACACCGCCAAGGGACTCGAGTGGCCAGCAGTGTTCCTGCCATCTCTCGCCAAGGGGACGTTTCCCACCGGAGTGCGCACGTACGACGATCCGAACACTTCTGCCCTCTCCCTCCCCTACTCCCTGCGTCTCGATCGAGCCTCGTATGTGGATGCCGAGACCGCGGCGACGGACTCCGATCGCAGGGCGGCTCTCAAGGCCGACCACGACGACGCGGAGTGGCGCCTCGCGTACGTGGCAGTGACACGAGCCAAACACGATCTCATCATGACCGGCCACGCCTGGGACCAGGCCGTTGGAAGACCGCGGTCTCCCTCACCTCTCCTCCAGATGGCACGCGACGTCGAGGGATCGACGACGGTCACCTGGGTCACAGAGCCCGGCCCGAAACCGGCCCCCGTCCCCGAAGAGGACGCGCTCGACATCCCCGATCCCCTGTTCCGCGACGACTGGGCATCAGCGTTGCGGGCCCGCATCGCTGATCCGCTATGGATCGCGGACCACTACCTCGAACTGGCCGACGACGTGCAACGACGAAGCGAACAACTCGTGATGCAGATCGGGAACCTCCAGGTCCCGACGGCCGAACACTCCACGGAGTCCTTCTCCACATCGGTCACGAACCTCGTAGCCCTCGCCGAGTGTCCCCTCAAGTTCAAGTGGATCCATCACGACCGCCTGCCCCGTCGCCCCCGCATCTCGGCAGTACGCGGTACACAGTTCCACCGGCAGGTCGAACTCCACAACCTGGGAATCGCCTCACTCAGCGCCCCGGCCTTCGACGCCGACGACGCCGTTGTCGTCGACGAAGCTACCGGCGACACCCCGGACACCGATCGTCGCGATCCATGGGAGGTCTTCGCCGAGTCCCGTTTTCACACCTCACGGGCGCGCTTCGCCGAAGTTCCCTTCGTTCTGAGCCTCGAAGATGGATCGATTCGTGGAAAGATCGACGCCATCTACGAGCACGATTACGGCACCTGGGAGATCGTCGACTACAAGTCCGGCATCAGGCGCGACGCCGGGGCGCGAGACGTTCAACTCGAGGCCTATGCGCTCGCAGTCACCGACGGTGCCATTGCAGGCACGGTGCCCGAACAGCTTGCGGTCACGTTCGCCTACTTCGGAGGTGCAGCGTGTGAGGAGGTCTCAACCGACGTGGACGACACCTGGATCGCCACGGCCCGGGACCATGTGTCGGGACTCGTGTCAACCGCCGTCGCAGGCCCCTTCGACCCCCGCCCCTCACCGAGTTGCCGCTGGTGCGACTTCCTCCACCTGTGCCCCGCCGGCCAATCCACCCTCACTTAGGCGTCTGGCGTCCCCAACCGCAACATATTGCGTTTCCGGACGCCAGAGTTCAAAGGTCGGGGGGTCAGTCGTCGGAGAGGAGGTCCTTGGCCTTGTCGGCTGCCATGTCGATCTTGTCGGTGTGCTCGCCACCGGTCTTGTCGTCG
>JAJRYI010000045.1 GCA_024275815.1 Actinomycetes bacterium
CTACATATCGGCGACGGACTCGCCTAGCCTGGCGGCAGGCACACGGGAGGAACCGCCACATGCACGTACTGGTCGCCACCGACGGAACTCTGGATATCGATGAGGCAGCGAAGTTCGCCATGGCACTCGCCGGCGCGGATGGGAAGATCACCGTTGCAACGGTCGTTCGCATCCCGAGACGTCTGGTTCAGGAGCTACGCGCTCAGTACGGCGAGCAGGCAGGGGTGACCGTTGACTCCGACGCCGAGTACGTGAACTCGCCCAACGTCGATACGACACCACCGATGGGATGGCCCGGCGATGACAAGGTCATCGAGCAGTACCTCGGAAACAAGCGCGTCGAGATCGCACGTCCGGTCGCCGAAGCCATCCGTGAACTCGGGGGGACCGTCGAGTCCATCGTCAGAGAGGGCGAGGACGTCGCTTCGGACATCATCGCTCTGTCCACCGAGGTCGACGCCGATGTCGTCGTGATCGGGTCCCACGGCCACGGCGCGTTCCAGGGCCTCCTCGGCTCGACGGGAGCCAAGCTCGTCCGCCGCTCCGTCGTCCCGGTCCTGGTCGTACGGTAGATACTCGTCCTGCGGAGATCCAGCGCGGATGGGGAGCCGTCGTTCACCGTTCACCGTTCACAGCCAGAAGCCAGAGCCCTTCGAAACGGCTCTGGCTTCTGGCTGTCAGCTGTTGACTGTCAGCTGTGAACGTATGAACGGTTGCCATGCACCATCGGCATAACCGCCGGCCGCTACGTACACCCAGTCGAATCTGCCGGGTCGTGTGGGTGTGCGGATGAGCGTCAGGCCGGCCTGTGATGGCGTCCGCCCCCCTTTGCGAGAGTTGCACCGTTGGCAGGATGCCACGACGTTCTCCCAGATGTGCTTCCCCCCTTGTACCTTCGGGATGATGTGATCGATGTTCTCCGCTCTTCGGCCGCAGTACTGACATCGATGGTCGTCGCGAAGGAAGATCGCCCGCCGCGAGATCGGGATCGAACGCCGGTAGGGCACGGGTACGTAGCGACGGAGGCGAACGACCGATGGAACGGCGAACGACACGGACTCTGCGTGCCATACGCGGTTGCTGCGTGCAACGAGGTCGGCGCGCTCACGGCAGAGCAGCACGATGGCGCGTCGAGCCGCCACCACCGACAGTGGCTCGTTACTCGCGTTGAGCACCAGCGTTCGCACCACGATCACATCAGCGTACCACCCGATACCGAAGAGATCTGCGACCACTCAGCGATGATGATTGAACACACATCGCACACCTGCGATACTGGGTGGGTCAGGAAGGCATCACGTGAACATCGCAGGGTACGTCAGGCAGGCGCCGGGTCATGGGGATCTCGACAGTGCGTTCGCCCAGAGCGAGCGGATACGGCGATGGGTCCGTGACGCTGGTCATGAGCTCATCACCGTGTGCCAGGATCATCGGGTAGCGAGCACGTCGTTCGACCGACCTGGCCTCAAGGCTCTCCTCGATATCGTGCGTGCCGGCCGGGTCGACGCCGTCGTCGTTGGCAGCCTCGCTGCCCTTTCACCCGACGTGGTCACCCAGGAGATCATCATCGTCGACATCGCACAGGCCGGCGCAACGGTGATC
>JAJRYI010000457.1 GCA_024275815.1 Actinomycetes bacterium
ACGGGAGGAAGCGGCCGGTATCACGGTACCGAACAGCGGATCCAGGCTCGAGGAAGGGCGGTGTCATCGCAGCTTTGGGGACAGGTTCGAACCGGTGGGTTGTGATCGTTCGGCGTTCACCGGGTGGCGGCGGCGGGATGAGCGGTGCGCTACGGCACGGCGGACGGTCCAGGCGAGGTAGAACACGTAGCTTCCGGCCACGATCCAGAACAGTGTTCGTGCAACTTCGTACGTCGTCATCGGTTCCTCCTTTCGGAGTCACCGTATCGAGCGGGTGTGACAGATTCGGGGCGTCAGCCCCCAGCGATGATCTTCAGGATCTCTTCGTGGCGTACGCCGTTCGTGGCCAGGGCGTTGCCGGAGCTGTGCGTGGCGTGACCAGCGAGGTCGCTGAAGGTGCCACCGGCCTCAGGGATGATCACCATCATCGGGGCGAGGTCCCACACACAGACGATCGGGTCCATCATCGCCTCGATCCTCCCGGTCGCCACGAGCGCGTACCCGTAGGCGTCGCCCCAGGTACGCAGGTGCATCGGGCTTGTGCGGAGACGGTTCAGCACGTCCTCGCGGAAGTAGTCGTACCCGCTTGCCGAGAACACGAACTCGTCGAGGGAGGACACCGACGACACCTTCGTCGGGTTCCCGTCGTGGAAACACCCCAGGCCACGTCCTGCAAAGACCGTCTCACCGAGGGCAGGGAGGTGGATCGCCCCGGCGGCGACACCGTCGGCATCCTCGACCGCCACGAGGGTCGAGTACAGCGGCACACCGCGCACGAACGCCTTCGTTCCGTCGATCGGATCGATGATCCATCGCCGACCTGAGGAGCCTTCACTCGTTCCTTCCTCTTCACCGAGGATGGCGTCGTTCGGGTACCGCTGTGCGAGCGTCTCGCGGATCGTGCGTTCCGCCGTGCGGTCGGCCACCGTCACCGGTGAGCCGTCCGCCTTCGCCACGACGTCGAGGTCCGGGCGCTGGAACCACTCGAGCGTTGCGTCACCTGCGGTGCGGGCGAGGTCGACGACGTCGTCGAGGAGCTGGGTGATCGAGGGGGAGACGGTCATCGGGCGATCGTAGCCTGGCTTACGGGCGGCGCCGCAGGTCGAGTTCCTGCTCGACGTCGCTCAGGTCGAGGCCCTGCTCGGCGAGGAGGACGAGGAGGTGGTAGAGGAGGTCCGCAGACTCCTCGATCACCCGCTGTGGGTCCCCTCCGAACTGGTGGTTCTTGGCAGCGATGAGGACCTCTCCTGCCTCCTCGACGACCTTGCGCGACGTTGCATCCGTGCCACCCGCGATCAGCTCCGCGGTGTAGGAGCCCTCGATGGGGTTCGCTGCCCGCTCGGCGATCGTCGCCCATAGGGCGGCGATCCCTCCGGGCTCTGCCACAGAGTTGAAGCACGACGTGTCCCCGGTGTGACACGTCGGACCCGCAGGGACCGCTTCGACGAGGATCGTGTCGTTGTCGCAGTCGAGCGTGATCGCATCGAGGCTCAGCGTGTTGCCGCTCGTTGCGCCCTTGCGCCAGATCTCCTGTCGGCTCCGGCTCCAGAAGTGCACGTCGCCGGTGTCGATCGTCAGGCGAAGGGACTCCTCGTTCATGTATCCGAGCATGAGCACCATGCGTGTCGTTGCATCCTGGACGATGGCAGGGATCAGGCCCCGATCGTCCCAGGTGACGTCCTGTGGCTCTACGGCCATGAGATCCCCGATTCCTCTCGTACGGCGACACCTGCGGCCGCCAGTCGTTCCTTGACCTGTCCCACCGTGTAGGTGCCGTGGTGGAAGATCGACGCAGCGAGCACCGCATCGGCCCGCCCGTCTGTGAGCGCTCCGACCATGTCGTCGGTGTCTCCTGCACCCCCGGAAGCGATGACGGGGACCTCGACGGCGTCGTGAACCGCTGCAAGCAAGGCCACGTCGTACCCGGCCTTGGTCCCGTCGCGGTCCATCGACGTGAGGAGGATCTCACCTGCGCCCAGTTCGGCGCCACGTCTCGCCCACTCGACGGCATCGAGATCCGTGAGCCTCCTGCCACCGTGTGTCCAGACGCGCCACGACCCGTCACCGTCCGCCTTGGCGTCGATCGCAAGGACCACGCACTGGCGGCCGAACGCCTCTGC
>JAJRYI010000458.1 GCA_024275815.1 Actinomycetes bacterium
CCTGCCTGCTTCGACGATCCGGCGGGTCTCGTCAACGCTGAACGCTGCATCGTCACAGAACACGTCGATGAACCGGGCAAGGGATCCGACGCGTTCGAGCATGGGGCCCGTGACCAGGTCGACGTACTCACTGCGGCGGTCCTTGTACGCGGGAGCGACGACGTGTGCCCCGAGGAAGGTCGGGACGAGATCGATCGGTGCGACATCGTCGATCGCTGCGACCGCTTCGAGCATCCTGACCTCGGTGGCGACGTCGAGCCCGTACCCGGACTTCACCTCGACGGTCGTGGTGCCAGACACCAGCATGTGATCGATGCGGGTCAGGGACGCTGCAACGAGATCCGTGAGCGACGCTTCCCTGGTTGCTTCGACGGTCGAGTAGACGCCACCCCCTGCAGCGAGGATGTCTTCGTAGGAGGCTCCGGCCATGCGCATCGCGAACTCGTCGGCACGGTCCCCTGCGAACACGGCGTGGGTGTGTGCATCGACGAAGCCGGGTACGACTGCGGCGCCACCCGCGTCGATGTGCTTGTCCGGGTCGGTGTCGTCAGGGAGGCCCGAAGTGGTGCCGACCCAGGTGACCTTCCCGTCGCACATCAGCACCGCAGCATCCTCGATCGTTCCGAGCAGGCCACCGTGAGCAGGGTCGTTCGTGACTAACTCCCCGATGTGGGTGATCAGCATGGAGGGACAGTGAACCTCGACGGTGTCTGGTTGGTCGCTACTGGTCATCGGTCAGTCCTCCATCATCGGGACGGTGACGCCTCGTTCTTTGGCGACGGTGATCGCACGGTCGTAGCCGGCGTCGGCGTGGCGGATGACACCCATGCCGGGGTCGTTGGTGAGGACCCGTTCGAGACGCTTCGCAGCCTCAGGGGTACCGTCGGCAACCACCTGGGCACCGGCGTGGATGGACTTGCCCATCCCGACGCCACCACCGTGATGCACCGCCACCCAGGCAGCGCCCGACGCGGTGTTGATGAGGGCGTTGAGGATCGGCCAGTCGGCAACGGCGTCGGAGCCGTCCTTCATATCTTCGGTCTCACGGTACGGCGAGGCCACCGAACCCGAGTCGAGGTGGTCCCGCCCGATGACGATCGGTGCCTTGACCTTGCCGGTGCGGACCAGTTCGTTGAACGCAAGACCCGCCTTGTGACGCTCGCCGTAGCCGAGCCAGCAGATCCTCGACGGGAGGCCCTGGAACGCGACACGTTCCTCTGCCATGTCGAGCCACTTCATCAGCGGTGCGTTGTCCGGGAACAGTTCCCGCAGTGCATCGTCGGTCGCCTGGATGTCTGCAGGGTCGCCCGAGAGCGCCACCCAGCGGAACGGGCCGAGGCCCTCACAGAACAGGTCACGGATGTAGGCGGGCACGAAACCCGGGTAGGCGAAGGCGTTCTCGAAGCCGCCCTCGATGGCTTCGCCACGCAGGTTGTTGCCGTAGTCGAAGACCTCGGCGCCTGCATCCTGCCAGCCGACCATCGCCTCGCAGTGCCTCGCCATGGACTCACGGGCATGCGCGATGTACTCGTCGGGTTCCTCGACGCGTAGCGTCGCGGCCTCCTCGAGGGTGTACCCGGCAGGGACGTACCCGTTGAGTGGGTCGTGTGCCGACGTCTGGTCGGTGACGATGTCGATGTCGACACCCCTCTCGAGCAGTTCGGCGAACACCTCAGCGGCGTTGCCCACGACACCGATCGAGACGGCCTCACCGTTCGCCTTGGCCTCGAGGGCGCGGGCGACGGCGGTGTCGAGGTCGGGGGCGAACTCGTCGAGGTACCGCGTCTCGATCCGCTTCTCGATCCGTTCCGGGTCGACGTCGACGGCGAGACAGACACCGTCGTTCATCGTGACGGCGAGCGGCTGGGCGCCGCCCATGCCGCCGAGTCCCGCGGTGAGTGTGAGGGTCCCTTTGAGGGTGCCGCCGAACTTCTTCTCTGCAATCGATACGAACGTCTGATAGGTGCCCTGGAGGATCCCCTGGGTCCCGATGTAGATCCACGACCCTGCCGTCATCTGGCCGTACATCATGAGGCCGGCGTCTTCGAGGTCCCAGAAGTGCTGCCACGTCGCCCAGTCGGGGACGAGGTTCGAGTTGGCGATCAGTACCCGTGGCGCCATCTCGTGGGTTCTGAACCGCCCGACCGGTTTGCCGGACTGGATGAGCAGCGTCTCGTCGGATTCGAGTTCGGTGAGGGACTTGACGATCGCATCGAACGCCTCCCAGTTGCGAGCAGCTTTCCCCTTGCCGCCGTACACGACGAGGTCGAGGGGGATCTCGGCGACCTCAGGGTCGAGGTTGTTGAGCAGGCACCGCAGCACGGCCTCCTGGAGCCACCCTTTGGTGTGGAGTGCCGTCCCGTGGGGAGCGCTCACCGTGCGGGGTCCCGTCCCGTACGCGAAGGCGGGGACATCCCAGTCGGGTTCGTCCGATGATGCCTCGGCATCGTCACCCTTGTACACGCTCTTCGCCTTCTCGACACCCTGATCGATCGCTGCAGAGGTGACGTCGAGGGCCTCTTTGGCCTTCTGTGCAGCAGCCTTGCGCTGCTCCTCGGTTGCCTTCCACGCCTCGGAGGCTGCCGCTGATGCCTTGTCCACGGCCTCTGAGACCTTGTCGGTCCAGCCCTTGTCGTCTGTCATGTGCGGTCCTCCTCGATGTCGCTGAATGCTCCAGCGGTGATCAACGCTGCAATGTTCTCGATGTCGACTCCCGGTGGGCGGTCCTCGACGAGTGGCGGGCATACGGAACGCACGACGTCCTTGACCCGTCCGGTACCCGGTGCAGGGTCGAGGTCGCGTTGTTCGACACCCTGGGCGGCGCACATCAGTTCGACGGCGACGACCCTGGCGGTGTTCGTGAGCACGACCCCAAGCTTACGCGCGGCGCCCCACCCCATCGATACGTGGTCCTCCTGGAGACCCGACGTTGGGATCGACTCGACGGATGCCGGGTGTGCAAGCACCTTGTTCTCCGCAACGATCGCCGCGGCCGTGTACTGGGTGATCATGTACCCGCTCGACACGCCGGGGTTCGTTGCCAGGAACGGGGTGAGGCCCGAGGAACGGTCCGGGTCGAGCAAACGGTCGGTACGCCGCTCTGAGATCGAGCCGAGTTCGGTCACAGCGATCGCAAGGAAGTCCATGGCGAAGGCGAGGGGCTGACCGTGGAAGTTCCCTCCCGAGACGACGTCCCCGTCGTCTGGGAAGACGATCGGGTTGTCGACGACGGCGCCGAG
>JAJRYI010000046.1 GCA_024275815.1 Actinomycetes bacterium
GTTCGACGTGCCGCACCGGGAGGAGGCCAGCGCTTCGACGCTTCCCCGGTGACAGACGGCTCAGTTTCTCACCCGGTTGGACCGCCTCTTTCGACCGACTCTCGACCCTGCAGGCGAAGGCGCCGCGCGGCCGACAGCGAGATTGGCACACACAACCGCCCCAACCGGGCAAGGAACCACGATGACTACCACCTTCTCAGACCTCGGGCTGACTGCCGCGCTCACCGACGAACTCGAACGGCAAGGCATCGCCGAACCGTTCCCCATTCAGGAAGCAACGATCCGTGACGCCCTTGCAGGGCGCGATGTAGCCGGACGTGCACCGACCGGCTCCGGCAAGACGCTGGCCTTCGGACTTCCCATCCTCGCCAACGTGGACAACGCCCGGCCCAACCGCCCAACAGCACTGATCCTCGCCCCGACCCGCGAACTCGCTGCACAGATCCGGCTCGACCTCGCCCCGTACGGCAAGGCGACTCACCGACAGGTGTTCGCCGTCTTCGGCGGTGTTCGCTATCAGGCACAGAAAGACCGCCTGCGCAAAGGCGTCGATGTTCTCGTCGCGACACCCGGCCGTCTCGAAGATCTCATGGAACAGGGGATGATCGACCTCAGTGACGTCCGCATCGTCGCGATCGACGAAGCCGACCGTATGGCAGACATGGGGTTCCTCCCCGCCGTACGCAGGATCGTCGGACGAACCGCCACCAAGCGTCAGACACTGTTGTTCTCTGCAACGCTCGACGGTGACGTTGCGGTCCTCATCCGCGACTACCAGCGGGACCCCGTCAAGCACGAAGCCGGCTCCATCGAACCCGAAACGACCGATGCACAGCACCATTTCTGGCTCGTCCAACACGAAGACAAGGTTCAACACACCGCCGATGTCGTCGGGGTAGCAGACCGCTCGATCGTCTTCACGCGTACCCGTCACGGCGCCGACCGACTTGCCAAGCAGCTCACCCGCCTCGGCGTTGGGGCCGTTGCCATGCACGGTGGCCGCTCCCAGAACCAGCGGATCAGGGCATTGAAGGCGTTCTCCGTTGGAGATGCCCAGGCGTTGATCGCCACCGATGTCGCAGCACGCGGCATCCACATCGACGCCGTTGCGTCGGTCATCCACTTCGATCCGCCCGCCGATCACAAGGACTACGTGCACCGTTCGGGCAGGACGGCCCGTGCAGGAGCATCGGGCAACGTCGTCAGCCTCGTCACGGGTGAGCAACGACGCGGCGTGCGCCGCATGCAGCAGAAGCTCGATCTCGATGAGCCCATCGCAACACCCGAGTTGAGTGCCCTCTACGCCGACGGGTACCGCCCGTCGAAGCGCCCCAACCGGCAGAACGAACCGGTACGCAACGAGCGTACAGCACCGACCCGGCAGCCCGAGGCCAACAAGCAGAGCAAAAAGCCGGCTCGCTCGCAGCAGCGCAAGCCGATACCGGCACACGACGGATCCCAGAGCATCCATGTGTCGAACCTTCCCTGGAGCGCGACCGACGACGACATCCGCCGACTGTTCAGCCGCTACGGCAAGGTTCAAGAAGCCGCCGTTGCAATGGACCGTCGCGGACGCTCGAAGGGGTACGGCCTGATCAACATGGCGAACCCGGCAGCGAAGAAGGCGATCCACGCACTCAACGGCTCCAAGCTCGGCGGGCGATCGCTCAAGATCAAGTTCTCGGAGCCCCAACGCGCCCGACGCTGAAACCCACACACGACCGACGCGAGAAGGGCCCCCTTGCGGGGGCCCTTCTTCAGTAGTTGATGGTTGGAGGGGTCGCTACCAGCGACCGCCGCCACCGCCGCCGCCACCGCCGCCGGTGCGACGTGGCTTGTCCTGTGCTTCGTTGACACGAAGTGCACGTCCGCCCATGTCCTTGCCGTTCAGCTCGGAGATGGCCTTCTGAGCGCCCTCATCGTCGAGCTCGACGAATCCGAAACCGCGTGAGCGGCCCGTCTCGCGGTCGGTGATGAGTGCGACGGACTCGACAGTGCCCATCTCGGTGAACATCTGGCGGAGTTCTTCTTCAGAGGTACTCCATGGGAGGTTTCCCACATATAGTTTGGTGGTCATTTCAGGCTCCAATCGCCGTGAATCGCGACGCTGTTGCGTCGATCTTGCGCTTCGAACTGATTACAGCGCCGACGTGATCGGCCGGGCATGACCCGGCACGGCGATCGGGATGAAAGCGTTCCTCAGCTGTCTGAAATATAGTCGCTCCGGGGGCGACTTCGCACCGTTTGATAGGAATCATGACCAGATCCCCGATCTACGATGAAGCCATGCCCGAGAACACGCACACCGACTGCGAGCACTGGAACCTTCGCTACGGCAAGCAACCGTGGCCACTCGAGCCGTCACCGTGGCTCGTCACTAACGAACTGCTCCCCCCTCGTGGGGGTCGCTGTCTCGATGTTGCCGGTGGTACCGGGCGCAACGCGCTCTGGCTTGCGCGTCACGGCTGGGCCGTCACGATCGCCGACGTATCCGATGTCGCCATCGCACAAGCACTCGAGCGAGCGGACGAGGAACACATCTCTCTCGACACGGTGCAGGTAGACCTGACGTCCGATCCCCTCCCCGATGGCCCTTGGGACCTCATCGTCCTGTTCCACTATCTCGACCGCGATCTCTTCCCTACCATCACCGAGACCCTGGTATCGGGTGGCACCCTGATCGGGGCTCTGGCAACGGTCCGCAACCTGGAACGGAACCCGAGGCCGCCACGGCCGTACCTGCTCGAGGAGGGTGAGCTTCCCGCACTCTTGGTGGGGCTCGAAGTGGTCCGGTACGAGGAGGGTTGGCAGGACGGCCACCACGATGCCCGGTTCCTCGCGAGGAGACCACCGTGACCATCACCCTCGACGACTTCCGTTCCCGCTACAACACCAGCGAGGTGACCGTTGACGACATGGCGTGGCGGTACCGGGTGGCAGGAGAAGGCGCCACGATCCTGCTACTCCACGGCATGGCGGGCAACGCCGACATCTGGTTCCAACAGATCGACGCCCTCTCATCGACCCGGCGGGTCGTTGCCGTCACCTATCCACGAGCGAACACGCTCGCCACCCTGGCAGCCGGGATCGACGGTGTACTCGCAGCCGAGGGAATCGGAACATACGCGATCGTCGGTTCGAGCCTCGGTGGGTACCTCGCTCAGTACCTCGTCGCAACCGAGGGCGACCGGATCACCGCAGCGGTGTTCGCCAACACCTTTCCTCCGAACCCCGTCATCGCCAAACGGTCGAAGAACCTGGCGGCCCTCGCCGGTGTACTCCCACCGTCGTTCGTCAAGGCGTTCCTCGCACGCAACGTCGAACGCACACTCGTTCCCGCTGGTGACGGATCTGGGCTGCTGCGTCACCTCCTGATGGAGCAGTACGACGAGCCGGGGTTCAAGGATCTGTTCCTCGACCGCTACCGATGCGTCGTCGATCCGTTCGAACCCGTACGGGCGACCATGCCGGTGTTGTTGATCTCGGCGGACAACGATCCTCTGGTTCCAAAGGAGCTCTCGGA
>JAJRYI010000459.1 GCA_024275815.1 Actinomycetes bacterium
ACAGAGGTCGTTGCCAGGCTGGAGAACCTCGCCAAGCCGACGATCGCAGCGATCCACGGTTTCGCCCTCGGGGGCGGCCTCGAACTCTCCATGGGAGCAGATTTCCGGTATCTCGCAGAGGGGGCAAAGGTGGGCCAGCCCGAGATCCTGCTCGGGATAATCCCCGGAGCGGGTGGAACACAGCGTCTCGCGAGGCTGGTCGGACCGCAACGGTGCAAGGAACTGTGCATGTCTGGCCGCCATGTGCGGGCCACAGAGGCGCTCGAGTTGGGCATTGCGGACAAGGTGTTCCCCGATGACGAACTCCTCGAAGCGGCCCTCGAGGACGCCCGTGCCTTCGCCAATGGGCCGACACAGGCGTACGCGGCGGTGAAGCGGGCCGTCGGCAGGGGGTTCGATCGACCCCTCGAGGAAGGCCTGGCGATCGAAGCGGAACAGTTCTCGAAGGTGTTCGTCTCGAACGACGCCCGCGTCGGTGTTGCTGCGTTCCTGGCGAAGGAGAAGCCCGAGTTCACCGGTACGTGAGCTGAAGCGAGAGAGCCTTCGCCGGTAACCTCTCCGCGATGACCGTCCGCGTCCCCCCATGGATCCCGAAGGTGCTGCTCGGCGTCGGTGGCGTCGTCGTCTTCGTGTGGGTTCTACTCGGCTGGCTCCACGCGAACACAATCCGTGCCGAGTTCCTGATCCCGCGCCCGTTGCAGGACGGCTACTCGCTGAACGTCGTCTCGAACGAGGCCGGCCGTGTCATTCTCCCTCGTACACCACAGAGTGATCGTGAGGGTATCTGGGGCCTCGAGACCGCCACGTCGTATGGGCAGGTCTCGACGATCGTGCGGATCACGCAGGATTCGGTCGAACGCGGGATCCTGATGCTCGAGGGGTCCATCTCTCAGGGCGATGCTGCTCGCATGGACGTCGATGCGTACACCGGTGACCCTCTCGTGGCACACGGTCTGGGGTTCGACAACTTCGCCATCCCTGCCGACATCGGTCCCCATCCGTACTGGTTCATCGACGGCAGACGGCCGACGTGGGTGATCCTCGTCCATGGACGTGGGATCGACCGGCGCTCCGAAGCCCTTCGCATCATTCCGAGCCTCGTCGAGCAGGGGTTCCCTGTGGTCTCCATGACGTACCGTGGTGATGTCGATGCGACACCGAGCGAGTCGGGGATGCGTCTGTGGGGCCTCGACGAATGGCGAGACCTCGAGGCTGCCGTCACCGTTGCGCAACGAAAAGGAGCGCGAGACGTCGTGATCATCGGATCGGGGTACGGGGCGAGCATCGTTTCGATGTTCCTCCACGAGTCGAACGCGATCGATGCCGTGAGGGGTGTCGTATACGACTCTCCGGTACTCGACCTCGAGGGTGTCGTTGAACGCTGGTCCGACGATCGGCGTGTGCCGACTCCGGTTGCGTGGCTTGGTCGAGGGCTGACTCGTATCCGCTTCGGCATGGATTGGTCTCTCCTCGACCAGCTGGAGCGGACGGAGGAGTTCGACGTCCCCATGCTTCTTCTGATCGGCGGGGAGGATCCGGTGACACCGGTAGCGGAGTCCCTCGAGTTCGCCGACGGTCTCGGAGAGATCGTCCGCGTCGAACGTTTCGAACAGGGTGGTCACGCCGATCTTTGGAACATCGACAACGAGCGTTACGAGAGGGTTCTCTCAGAGTTCCTTGTCGATGTCGTGGGTTCCGAATGACCGACACGGTGACGACCGACATCTACCTCGATCACGCTGCGACCACGACACCGCGTCCGGCGGCTCTGGCGGCTGTGCACCGTGCGGCAGAGACCCTGCATGCCAACGCGTCGGGGATACACGGCGCTGCACGTCGGGCCAGGAACGCCCTCGAAGAGGCCAGAGAGCAAGCTGCGGATCTCATCGGGGCGACCCACCCTGGCGAGATAGTCTTCACCTCCGGCGGGACCGAGTCGGACAACCTGGCGATCATCGGGACTGCCCTCGCTTCCCCCCGTCGCCGTGTGGTCGTCTCGAGCATCGAGCACAAAGCGGTGCTCGAATCTGCTCGGTCCCTCGAGCGGTTCGGGTTCACCGTCACGACGATCCCTGTCGGCCCGCGTGGCGTCGTGGCCCCCGAATCGGTGGGCACGCTGCTTGGTGACGATGTCGCCGTCGTGTCGATCATGGCTGCGAACAACGAGGTTGGGACGATCCAGCCGATCGCTGAGATCGTCGAGATCGCCAGATCCGTCGATCCGGACATCTCGTTCCACACCGACGCCGTGCAGTTCTTCGTTGGATGCGATCTCGACGTCGAGAATCTCGGTGTCGACCTCGCCTCGCTCGCAGCGCACAAGTTCGGCGGGCCCACCGGTATCGGCTTGTTGTACGTTGCATCGGGTACCCGTCTCGAGCCTCTCCTCGTCGGTGGTGGACAGGAGGCGGGGCGCCGTCCGGGAACCTCGAACGTTGCAGGTGCAGTCGGGATGGTCGCAGCGATGCAAGAGGTCGTTGCAGAGCGGGCACGGTTCGACGAGCGGACGGGAACCGAACGCGACGTGTTCGAAGCGACGCTCGAGCAGGCAGATCCCACCATCTCGGTGACGACCCGGGGCGCGGACCGTCTCGTGCACTTCTCACACATTCGTGTTCCGGGCGTCTCGGCAGAGACCCTCCTGATTCGGCTGGACCAGGGCGGGGTGTTCGCCGCTGCCGGTTCGTCGTGCCAATCGGGGGCGGTCGAACCGAGTCACGTTCTGTCGGCGATGGGCATCGGGGACGACGCCGCTGGAGAGTTCCTCCGATTCACCTTCGGATGGGACACAGAGCCGGGGACCGGATTGCGCGCCGCACAGGTCGTCCTCTACACGGTTGCAGATCTCCGATGAGAGCACTCGTTGCCATGTCGGGAGGTGTCGATAGCTCGGTGGCTGCTGCCTTGATGCTGGAACAGGGGTACGAGGTCGTCGGGGTGACACTCAAACAGTGGGAGGGCCCCGACGGTGCGATGCCGGTGTCGGGCTGCTGCACGCTCTCAGACGCCGAGGATGCCCGCAGGGTCGCCGCGCAGCTCGACATCCCGTACTACGTGCTCGACTACGTCGAGGAGTTCACCGAGGCTGTCGTCGAACCGTTCGCCGCGGGGTACCTCGAGGGACTCACACCGAACCCGTGCATCGAGTGCAACCGCAAGGTTCGTTTCACAGCGCTTCTCGAGCGGACCGAAGCCCTGGGTTGCGATGTCCTCGTCACCGGGCACCACGCCCGGGTCGAACTCGCCGACGGCGTGTGGAGGCTTCGCAGAGCAGTCGATGGGACGAAGGACCAGTCCTACGTACTCCACATGCTCGACCAGGAGGCCCTAGCGCGGGTTCGGCTGCCGGTCGGAGAGATGACCAAGGTCGACGTGCGGGCGTACGCCGGAGAGCTCGGACTGCGCACAGCGGACAAGCCCGACTCACAGGACATCTGCTTCGTGACGTCGGGCGACTACCGGGACTTCCTGCGGGATCGCTTCCCGGACGTTGCAACGCAAGGTGACGTGCTCGACATGGGTGGGAACGTCGTGGGGCATCACGACGGCACGGCTTCGTTCACGATCGGACAACGCAAGGGCCTCGGTGTCGCCGTCGGCGAACCACGCTACGTCGTGGACATCGAACCCCGCGAGCAGACGATCACGATCGGAACGTACGAGGATCTCCTCGTCGGGCACTGCGTCGTCGACGACCTGGTGTTCACCCACGAACCGATCTGCGACGGTGACCACGTCGACGTCAAGGTTCGGTACCGCTCAGAGCCCGTCCCGGCCACAGCTCACCGGGTCGACGACCTATGGCAGTTCGACTTCGTCGACCGACAGCCGAAGCCGGCGCCCGGCCAGACACTCGTCATGTACGACGGCGAGTACGTCCTCGGCGGCGGCACGATCATTGCCGAACGGTGAGTGCCGCCCACGCGGGACCTCGTGATCTTGGGTTCCCTCTCCAACCTGGATCCGCGATCTGCGTGTCGACGAACCCGTAGAGCGGTTCCGCCCAAAGGGTTGCGAGGTGTTGGGTGGTGCACCCTTCTGTCCCCCCTTCAGGGGGGACGGGAGAATCGGGAGTCTCGAGACGGTGCGACCTCGCGGATTGAGGCTGAAGGGGGGACGCGAGCCTTGTCGCTCGAGGTTCGAGACCGATGGTGGCTCGAGCTTCGTTGGACGAGGGCCACAGTCCCAACTCACTCGGTGGTATCAGGTACCGTGGAGCTCACATGACCGACCACGCCACTGACCCCGTCGAACGCCACCGCCGGCTCCTCGATGAGCTCGCCGAGCACAACTACCGGTACTACGTCCTCGGTGATCCGATCATCGACGACAACGCCTACGACCTCCTGTTCCGGGAACTGGTGGCCATCGAGGAGGAGCACCCCGAACTTGCAGGGCCCGAATCGCTGACTGCCCGAGTCGGTGCACCGCCCGACGAGGCGTTCGCCCCGGTCCGGCATCGTGAACGCATGTTCTCCCTCGACAACGCCATGGATCTCGACGAACTCGAGGCGTGGTATCAGCGGGTGGAGTCGGCCTTGGCGGGACCTCCTCAGGGGTTCTCCTGCGAACCGAAGATCGATGGTCTTGCCGTGTCTCTCACCTACGAGGACGGCCGACTCACCCAGGGCGCCACTCGCGGCGACGGTGTCATCGGTGAGGACATCACTGCGAACGTACGCACGATCAGATCGATCCCGCTCGTGCTGCGCGGCGACCCCCCGCCCATCCTCGAGGTACGCGGAGAGATCTACCTGCCGGTCTCGGAGTTCGAGGCACTCAACGCTCGACAAGCAGCAGCGGGGGAGCGGCCGTTCATCAATCCGAGGAACACCGCGGCAGGGTCGATACGCCAGAAGGATCCGGC
>JAJRYI010000047.1 GCA_024275815.1 Actinomycetes bacterium
GCGCCGAGGACCGCTCCGACGACGTGGAGGAGGTGGCGCCAGGACACGGCTTCAGCCGGACAGCTTCTCGGCCAACGCGATCGCCTCCGGAAGGGCGATGACGATCAGGTGGTCTCCGACTTCGATCGTCGTGTTGCCACGCGGTACGAACGCCTCCTCGCCGCGCTGGACGCCCCCGATGATCATCGAGTGTGGCAGCTTGAGGTCTGCGAGCGTCTTACCGACCGCGGAGCTGTCGGCGCCGACCTCCAACTCGATGGCTTCGGCGTCGGAGTCGGTGAAGGTCGTCACCGAGTGGATGACGCCCCGACGGACGTAGCGGAGGATCTCGTTGGCTGCAGAGAGGCGGGAGCTGACCGTGGCGTCGATCCCGACACCAGAGACGAGGCCGACGAGTTCCGTGTTGGTGAACCGGGCGATCACCTCCCTGGCTCCAAGGGACTTGGCTGCGAGGGCACCGAGTACGTTCTCACCGTCCCATCCGGTGAGGGCCATCACCGTGTCGGTCGCGGCGATCCCATCGGCACGCAGCAACCGCGGATCGGTTGGCTCTCCGCACACGATCAAGACGCCCGGCAGCTGTTCGGCGATCACGCGACACCGGTCACTGTCTGACTCGATGAGTGTGGTGCGGATCCCGTGTTCGGCGAGCATCCGTGCGGTCAACCTTGCAAGGCGGGTACCGCCGAGCACGATCACCTTCTCGGCAGGCCTGCTCGAGAGGCCGAGCCAACGGTACGCCTGTTCGGTGGCTTCAACGCGAGCCATCATGAGCACGTGGTCGTGTTCGGCGAGCTTCGTCGACCCGCGGGCGATGATCGTCTCGCCGTTCCTGATCACGGCGACGACGAGCCAGTCCCAGCCCACGACCGTGTCCTTGAGCTCTGCAAGGGTCATGTCGATGAACCCGGCGCCGGCATCGACGTAGGCACCGAGGAGGACGAGTTCCCCGTTGGCGAACTCGATCTTCTCCGCGACCTCGCCGCTCGCCGCGAGCTGCAGCAGCTCCCTGGCTGCAGCCTCTCCCGGGTCGATGACGAGATCGACACCGAGCGCCTCGACCTCGGCCTTGAGCTGGGGATCTTCGACTCTCGCCACCTTGCGGGGGATGTTCAGCTTCGTTCCCGCTGCACACGCCAGCACGTTGACGGCGTCCGATGAGCTCACGGCGATGAGCAGGTCGGCGTCGCCGAGACCCGCCTGCTTGAGGGTCTCTGCCGCCGCTCCGTTGCCGTTGATCACGAGACAGTCGATCTCGCCTTGTGCCTCAGCAGCGCGCGCCGGATCAGACTCGATGACCACGACGTCGTGTCCCTCGTACGAGAACTTCTCGGCGAGGTACGACCCGACGGCCCCTGCACCCACGATGACGATACGCATTGGTCAATCAGCCTAGAGCGACCGGACGCAAGAACGGCAATATGAAGATGAGTGATCGGCCATCGGCCATCGGCAGCATCCGGCCGACAGCCGACAGCCGACAGCGGGCGACCGAAGGTCGCCCTAGAGCAGTCCTCCGAAGCTGACGAACGCCGAGGCGAAGATCAGCGACACGATGGTCATGACCTTGATGACGATGTTCATCGACGGGCCCGACGTGTCCTTGAACGGATCGCCGATGGTGTCCCCGACGACCGCAGCCTTGTGGGCGTCGGAGCCCTTGCCGCCGAAGGCACCCGCTTCGATGAACTTCTTGGCGTTGTCCCATGCACCACCGGCGTTCGCCATGTAGATCGCAAGCAGGAAGCCAGAGATCAACGCACCGGCGAGCAAACCACCGAGCATGTCGACGGAGACGAAGCCGACGATGAGCGGCAGAGCCACAGCCATCGAACCCGGGATGATCATCTCACGCAGGGACGACTTCGTGGAGATGTCCACGCACTTGGCGTACTCGGGGACGACTCCCTCTTTGCCCTCACGAAGACCGGGGATCTCACGGAACTGACGCCGGACCTCTTCGATCATCTCGAACGCTGCACGCCCGACCGCCTGGATCGTCAGTGCGGCGAACAGGTAGGGGAACATCCCCCCGAGGAACAGGCCGATGACGACCTTGATGTCGAGGATGTTGAACCCGTCGACCCCGACGGCCTTTGCGAATGTGAAGAACAAGGCGAGAGCCGTGACGGCAGCTGATGCGATGGCGAAACCCTTCGCAACGGCTGCGGTGGTGTTTCCGAGTGCGTCGAGCTGGTCGGTCGCTTCCCGGACCTCCGGGTCGAGGTTCGCCATCTCGGCGATACCACCGGCGTTGTCTGCGATCGGGCCGTACGCATCGACGGACACGGTGATCCCGAGCGTGGCGAGCACACCGATCGCTGCGATGGCGACACCGTAGATACCTCCACCCTCGATGGCGAGATCGCCACCCCAGTAGGCGGCACCCATTCCGAGGGCAACGACGATGACGGAGAACGCTGCGGACTTCTTGCCTTCAGCGATACCGGCGAGCACGACGGTTGCCGGGCCGGTCTCGGCCTGGCGTGCGATCTCTTTGACGGTCTTGTAGTGATCCGACGTGTACCACTCGGAGATCTTTCCAACGATGATGCCGATGATCAGCCCGACGATCACTGCAATGAAGAAGCCCCACGGGTTCTTGACACCTTCGACACCGCTGAACATCACCGGTGTGAGGATCCCGACGCCGATGACGGTGAGGCCCGCAGCGGCCCAGGTTCCCGAGTGGAGGGCCTTGGCGAGGTCGTCGCCCTTGGGCCGCACCAGGAACGAACCGATGATGGAGGCACCCATGCCGATCGAGGCGATCATGAGTGGGTAGAAGATGAGGTTCGGAAGGAACGCCTGGCCACCGAACACGATCGCTGCGAACGCGATCGGGGCTATGAGCGAACCGACGTACGACTCGAAGAGGTCGGCACCCATACCTGCGACGTCACCGACGTTGTCACCGACGTTGTCTGCGATCGTTGCAGGGTTCCTCGGGTCGTCCTCGGGGATGCCGGCTTCGACCTTACCGACGAGGTCTGCGCCGACGTCGGCTGCCTTGGTGTAGATGCCTCCACCAACACGGGCGAACAGCGCGATCGAGGATGCACCGAGGCCGATCGCTGTGACGATCTCGACCCAGTCGGACTTGTTGAGGACCTTGCCGAAGAAGTAGACGCCGAGTGCAAAGCCGAGGAGGCCGAGACCAGCAACGGTGAAGCCCATGACCGCACCGCCACGGAACGCAACGGGGAGGGCCTTGGCCGTTCCACCGAGGCGAGCTGCCTCAGCAGTACGAGCGTTCGCGGCGGTGGCGATACGCATCCCGATGAACCCGGCAAGGCCCGACAACGCTGCGCCGAACACGTAAGCAACCGCTCCCCACGGCCTGCCCCACGGCAGGAGGGCGAAGATGAGCGTTGCCATCACCGCGACGAACACGGCGATCGCCATGTACTCACGACGCATGAACGCCATCGAGCCTTCTCGTATCGCACCCATGAGCGAAACCATCCGCTCATTGCCGGGGGGCTCGGCGACGACCTGGCGGCCGTATACGGCAGCGAGGACGAGCGCGGCGATGCCCATCAAGACGGCTATGTAGAGCCACACATCAGGATTCACAACAATCACTCCATGTTGTTTCGGGGGAAACGTTGAAACCGGCGGCATTATAGGGACCATCGTGTTCGCGAAGCTATGAACGGCACCTTGTTTCGATACGCTGGGATCATGGATGGTCTCCTCCCCCACGTCGACGGCTACCAGACCGCCTCTGGCCCACCCCATCCGCTTGCTCGGGCAACCGAACTCGTCACGATCGTCGAGACGGCCACCGACGGCAGGTCGAGGGTCACCGACAGCTTCCTCGAGATGATGGTCAACGCTCCCGGTACCGACCGCATCGAGGACAACGTCACGGTGAGAGAGCCGGGATCGGGGAAGGTCGTTGCCTTCGGGCACTATCTCAACGCCGAGCCACACGTCGAGTCGGTGACGGTCGGCTGGGTCCACCCCACCCATAGGAACAAGGGCATCGGTACTGCCATCGTCACGTGGGGACTCGACCGTTCTCGGTCGATGATGTCACTCGCACCACCCGATGCAAGGGTGACGAACCGCTGCCAGATCTCAGACGACGACGTGGCTGCTGCGACGTTGTTGTCGACGATGGGTTACACGATCGACCGTCACGAGTTCGAGTTGGAACTCGTGCTCGCTGAGCAGGTCACGGTGACCGACCTTCCCGACGGCGTCACGGTGAGGACCATGACGGGTGATGAGGATCTCGAGATCGTCGCAGGGGTCATCACCGCGACGTTCAGAGACCACTACGGCTGGGTCGACTCGTCGATCGAGGCGATGAGGGAACGCTGGGTGAACTATCGCACGATGCAAGAGTGGGATGACGACCTCGTCTGGATCGCCGAGGCACACGACGGTGCCGTAGGGGTCCTCGTGGGGATGGCGACCTATGGAAGCAACACAGATGCAGGCTACGTCGGCTCGCTCGGGGTGGTTCAGGAGTGGCGCGGCAGGGGCTTGGCCCGTGCGCTCCTCACGCGGGCTTTCGCCGAGTACCAACGGAGAGGAAAGCGGTCCGTTGCCCTCCACGTCGA
>JAJRYI010000048.1 GCA_024275815.1 Actinomycetes bacterium
CGATCGCGCCACTTCTGGATGCCGAACGGATGCTCGAACTCGAGGCCACTCGTCTCGAGGGGCGGAAGGAAGGCACTCGTCCCGTACCCCTGGCTGACGATGATGTGACACGAGTTGCACTCCCTCGAGATGACCTCACCCTGCTCGTCGGCCTTCTCCCCGTCGTGGCATCGGAAGCATCCATCCCATTGCAGGTGGCCGGTGTTGTACTGCCTGACCCGGTAATCGGTCTTCATCTCCGGGAAGAAGTTAATGTCGTAGATCTCGATCAGCGCCTCTGCCGCCTGGGCAACCTCGTTGGGATACTCGGTCAGCGTTTCGGGATACTCCGCTGCGTAGAACGCCTCGAGACTGGCCGGTATCCCCTCGTGGGCAGCATCACGGTCCTCATAGCCGTTGAGGAGCACACGCATCGAAGCGTCCTTGATCTCCGGGAGCACGTCGGGAATCAGACCACTCGACAGCGCGTTGTTGATCGAACGGGAAGCGGGTTCGAGGGGGTGAGCGGGACGGTTGTGGCAATCGAGGCAATCGAAGCGACGTACCTCGGTGTCCGGGTCACTCAGTGGCGGCACGTACCTTCCGGGCTCCGTGTAGATGTGTTCGGAACCATCCGCATCGGTCACCCGTACCCACGGAATGTTCTGACGCTCCTCGTCCGTCGCAATGTACTCGACCTCTGTGCCACTCGTGGTATGCCAGTGCACACCGCCGGGACGCCGCGATGTGGAGGTTCCCCCACCGAGGTCGATCATGTACTGCATCGACCACGGTGTGGAGGCATCGTCGAGGCTGTAGTACGTGTTCGTGACGACCTTCGTCCCCCACAGGTTGTCCGGCCAGTGACACTCCTGACAGATCTCCTCCGCCGACCTCATCTCGATCGGGGTGTGGACGGGACGGTCATATGAATCGGTCAAGACCCCCCAGAGCTGCTTCATCCCGTTGATCTTCGCCTGGATGTACGCCTCTCCCCCCGAGCCGATGTGGCACTCGACGCATGCCACCTCTGCATGGGGCGCCTCCCCGTGCGCCACCGCTTCGGGCTCCATCGGCGTATGGCAGGCCTCGCCACAGAACGCCGTCGAGTCCGTCGCCTCGTAAGCCTTGAACCCGACGAATCCTACGACAGCGACACCGACCAGGCTGAGCCCGAGGAACAGCCACAGGGACCGCATGTAACGCGGATCCGTCGGCTCGACGCGCAGGACGAACCGGACCTTCTCCCCTCTCTTTCGAGCCTGAACGACCTGGATCCTGAACGACAGCAGGAACAGAACGACACCGAGACCGATGACCGACGGTGCGCCGATGAAGGTGACCAGTGATCGGTAGATGTTCTCCGTCGGGGCCGTGAGGTCCATGAAGACGAGGAAGACGAACGCCATCGCGCCGGCAACGATGAGCGCGCCACCGACTGCTGCAAGCGGGTGACGGTACAACGAGACCCTACGACGGGAGCCCCCATCGTCACTTGAAGAGTCTGCAGCCGGCTCAGGAGGATCGGCACTCTCGTCGGTTGCGTCTCCGCCCGGCTCAGGCGCGTCGATGCTCTCGTCGACCGAGTCTGTGCTCACCTCGGAGCCCTTCTCATCCTCACCAGGAGTGGATGTATCCGCACTCTCATCAGAAGGGCCAGAGACCGGATCCGGCTGGTCGAGGGGGTCTTTGTCGTCGATGGCGTGCTCCCGTTCTCATCCTGTGATGGGCCGCCGCGAGTCGCTCAACGGCTCCACTGCGATGTTCCCGACACGGCCGGGAACCTGTATCTGCGTCACCTTGATGGTAGACGACCGGGCGCCAAACCCGTAGTTCATGAGTCCCCAACTACGCATTCGTCAGGCACCTCGAACCCTCGCCCATTCTGTACCGCCGAGACCTACCTTGCCGCCGGCACCAGGTAGAACTCCGGATCGATGGTGTAGATCTGGAGACCACGCTTTGCGTCCATGACGTAGAGCTGGTTACCGGTCGAGTCGAGTCCTTGAGGGCGGAGTAGCGCTAGCGGAGAGTCCAACCGCGATCCATCGATGAGACCCACGATACCCAGATAGCGGGCCGCTCTCGAGAAGACATGAACGACCGAACGCTTGTTGTCCGCGAGGTACACGAGACTGTCATCACCGATGATGACGTCGGAGGCTTCGGTAGCCGTGGTCACGCCACCCATCATCGAGAACGTCGCGAGCTCCCGTCCAATGGGTGAGATCTTTCGGACCATACCGAGGGAGAACTCGGCAATGTACAGGTTGCCTTCGTCGTCTGTCGTGAGGCCCGTCGGATCGGTGAACACGAAGACTCCGACCGTGTCCTCGCCGAAGTACTGGCGGAAAGCCCCGTCCGGCTCGAACATCGCCACCTTCCCCGAACTCCAATCAGAGACGTACACCGTTCCGTCCTGCGCGACGTGGATACCGGTTGCACGGGGGGCAACACCCGGCTGGCTCGGCAGTTCATACGTCCGCACGACAGTCCCGGTGTTCGTGACGACGTCGACCTGTCCCATCTCGGTGTTCGCCACGTAGAAGAGGCCGTCGACGACCTCCATGTCCTGAGGAGCATCGAGGAGAAGGGCGCAGTCGTCGGTCTCACAGATGATGTTGTCGACGACCCCTTCATGATCCATCGAGAGGATCCTGTTGTTGCCGGTGTCGAGCACATAGATGCGGTCTCCGTCGACCGCAACGGCTGACGGCGTAGACCAGTCTGTAGCGATCACCGCGCCCGAGAGGGGTTCCTCGATCTTCGTCTCGAGAACCGGTGCCGGAGGACCTTCCGGCCCGCTATCGCGAATGAAGAGGAACCAACCCGCCCCAGCGAGCACCAATACCAGTGCTACCACGATCGCAACGTCGATCCGACGGGCACCCGCAGAACGCCCTGCCCCGGACTCCGAGCTGCTATCCGGACTCACGTCGCCGTTGGACACACCTTCGCCGTGCGGGGTTGCTTCGCTCTTGGAACGGTCCGTTTCAGATGATGACACCGGGGCTCCCTGCTATTCCTTAGTCCTTTGGTAAGGATACACGGTTCCAACGCAAACATCACGCAGGTACCCCGAGCATCCATAACCCTGCCGACGAGAGGGAGGGCCACCCGGTGATCGGGCGGCCCTCATCTCGTCTACTCTCTCGATCTACTCTGGACGGTCGCTGCTATCCACCCATCTGCAGCGGAATCGGAGCATCTGGCGTGATGGCCATGGTCACTTCAGCGTGTGTATGACACGACTGACACGTTTGGCTCGCATCCGTGGGACTCTCACCAAGGCTCGCCATTATCCCGTTGTGCGCCTCGGTCGTCGACGAGAGGTCGGTGGCCTGGCTGCTGTGGCAATCCGTGCATGCCGCTGCTGCAGCTGCGTGGTCACTGGTGCCAGCACTGTGGCAGTTGCTACAGGCCGACAACGTTGCGGACTTGTGCGGCCCGGCTGCGATGTCTGTCCCGATCGCCGTGTGGCAGTTCTCACAGAACGCCTGGTTGCCGATGTTATCCCACCACTGGTGGTCTCCTGCACGTGTCTGGCCGCTGAAGTTGGCGTTCTGTTGAACGGCATACGATCCAGCCAGCAGTCCGACCGTGAACAACCCCATGACGAACAGGAAGAATACCCGGTGCTTCGCCACGGATCTGGCGACTGCTCTAGCTTTCGCCTTCATCTCTTTCACCCTCTCCTCGCTTGCTTCTCTGCGAAATCCACCACCGCTGCCTACTCCATCTACAGTCGGTCGCTCATTTCCTTAGTTATAGACTACCCATCTTTCGTCCCACCCACTAGGGCCAAAGGTCCCGTTGTGAAAGGATTCACAACCGGAAAAGAGTGGATCTACCCCGATTGGAGGCTTCAGGGGGTCCCGGAGGATGTGCGAGCCGTCTGGATCGCCGCATCGAGCGACGCTGAGGTCGCGATACCGGTGATCTTGACGGCGATGATGCCGTTCGCGTCGATGACGAACGTCTCGGGGATCCCGTAGATACCGTACTCGATCGCGGCGCTCGTGCCGTCCCCGACCACGTACTCGTAGTTCTCTCCCCAACCGAGCTCATCGAGGAACTTCGCACCGTTCTCGGGTGTGTCCTCATGGAGCACTCCCACGAACCGGACACCGGTCCCCTCGTAGCGCTTCGATGTCTCGATGAGTGCAGGGTGCTCGTCCCGACAGGGAGGGCACCACGATGCCCAGAAGTTCATCACGACCACCTCGCCGAGAAGGTCATCGGTGCGCAACGTGCCCGAGCCATCGATGTACTCCATCTCGAGGGACGGCGCCCGCTGACCGATCAGCGGTGATTCGACGAAGGTGACGTCCATGCCGAACCGCCCGGCGAAGACCAGCACCATCACACCGACGCCGATCGCGACGGCACCCAAGAGAACCCATGTACGCACGCTCCGACGTTTGGGGGTGACCTCGGGGGGCGGTGGCGGAGGGGTCTCGATGTCGGGCGAGTCCATGGTCATCCTCCTGTAGCTTGCCTGGCGTCGGCGAGCATCGCCTCGATGTCCTCGACGATGTTTGGGGGCATCGTCGGGTCGGCGAGCGCCTGCTCGAGGTACGGAATCGCAGCCTGGGGTGCATCGAATGCATTCAGGAGGACGTACCCGAGATAGAGCGCTGCCTCCGTGTTGTCCTCGTTCAGCTCCAGACTCTCCATCAACGTCTGGCGAGCCGACTCCAGTTGCCCCGTTGCGTACGACAGGTAACCGATCCTCGCCAGCGCACGGCTGCGCTGAAGCGGCGTCGCATCATCCCCGTCGGAAACGGCTGCGTAGTGTTCGATCGCTCCTTCGGTGTCACCTTCGGCGAGATGTCTATCCGCCAGAGCGAGGCGCACATCCACCGATGCCGGGAACTGTTCGAGGTACGCCTCGAGCTCCACCGCCGACATCGACGCGATGTCGATCGGACCACCGGGCACCGTGACCGCTGGTGATGCCTCGGCCTGTGACCAGGGGAGCTCGAACCCACCACCTGCCCACACGATGAGTCCGGTGATGACCGCAAGCAACGATGCCGCGCCGACCGCGGCTCTGGTCGAGAAACCCACTGCCCGTCCACCGGTGCCATCCGAAGGAGTGGCCTCGACGGCAACCACCTCCGTGGGCTCGCTCACCGGGATCAGAGAGAGTGCCTCATCGATCTCGAGCAGCTCCGACGAGTAGACCTCACGCAGTCGTTCCGCCGTCTCGGCCTCCACCTCACCTTCGGCGACCTGCTCCTCGAGCTCGGCAAGATCCCTGGCAACCTGTCTTCGCCGATCTTCGAGGCGATCGCGATCAATCTGGGTGTCCATCATCCTTCGCTACCTACCTGTTCAGGGACTTTACGCCTGCGTCGAACGATCATCCACACACCTGCACCGAACGCCGCGACGGGGAGTAACCACACGAGCAGGGTCTTTCCGGCAAACGGCGGATCCAGGATGATGTTGTCGCCGTACCGCTCGCGGAAGTACTGGAGTACCTCGTCATCGGTGTATCCGGCAGCAACCAGTTCCTCGACCTTGTCCATCATCGTCACCGCGGTCTCCGACGGTGAGTTGGCGATCGCCGAACCCTGACACACCGGACACATGATCCGTGATCCGATCGCAGCGGCTCGGTCCGCTGCCGAAGGCTGTCCCGCAATCGTACCGAATACGATCACTACACCAAAGAGAGCGATGAGGGCGCCGTACATCCAGTTCTTCACGATGCGCTCACCTTCTCATCCACAGGGATCACCCCGCGGTCACGCTTCTTGAGCACCCACGCCAGAAGCGGTGCAAGGCTGATCAGCAGACCACCGGCCCAAACCAGCCAGATATACGGGAACCAGATCGCCTTGAACCCCACCCCGTCGGCATCGATGCGTTCGATAGTGAGGTACAGGTCGCCACCGAACGACATCGCTACCGATGGCGTCCCAATGGTCTGGCCCTGCCTGAAGTAGTTGTTGAGGGCCGGCTCGAGAACACCGACCTGCTCACCGTTTCGCATGACGACGATCTTGGCCCCGAGTACCTCCTTGTTGGACTCCACCCGGCTCACCGGCTCGAGGTACATCAGTTCCATGCTCGCGAACCGAACGGTGTCGAACTGCTGCACGTTGAAGGTCCCGGTGACCGCGAGGTTCGACGACAGCGCAATCCCGATCGCCAGGATCGCGACGCCGATGTGGGAGAGCTGGCCGCTCCAGTAGTGACGATCTCCGCGAAGGACCTTCATCAGTGCCTCGGGAGTGTTCTCGTCCGTCTTGGAAGTCCGACGCAGCGTGCTCTCGATCAACCTCTGGACAACGGTTGCGATCACGAAGACGCCTGCGACGACACCGAGTACCAGGTACCCATCGGTGTAGCGCATGGCAACGGCGAGCACGCCCGCACCGAGTGCGATCACGATCGGGGTCCGTGTCCTCTGCCAGAGGATCTTGCCCGATGCAGCGCGCCAGGGCGCAACACTTCCCACGGCTATCCCGATCAACAACACATATGAGATGGGGATGGCCAGGCGGTTGAAGAACGGCGGGCCGACTCCGGCCTTCGTTCCGGTGACAGCCTCGAGGAACAGCGGGTACAGGGTACCGAGCACCACAATGAACGCGAAGACACTCAGCAGCAGGTTGTTCCCGAGGAAGAAACCCTCACGGCTCGCAAGGGAGTCGAGACGTGGGGAGGACGCCACGTCGGAGATCCGCACGGCGAAGATCCCGAACGATGCGATGAGAATGAACGCCAGGAACCACAAGAGTACCGGCCCGATCGGGGACTGGGAGAAGCTGTGGACCGAGCTGATGATCCCCGAGCGGGTGAGGAAGGTACCGAGGATGGTCGCAGCGAACGCGAGGATCACGAGGAGGAAGTTCCATGCCTGGAGCATCCCGCGACGGCGCTGGACGATCGACGAGTGGATGAACGCGGTCGCGATCAACCACGGGATGAAGGAGGCGTTCTCCACAGGGTCCCACGCCCAGTAACCACCCCAACCGAGGACCTCGTACGACCAGATGCCACCGAGGACGATGCCTGCACCGAGGAACGCCCATGCAACGAGTGTCCACGACCGCGACGCCTCGAGCCAGGCGGAACCGCCCCGTCCTATCAGGAGCGCCGACATGGCGAACGCATACGGAACCGCGAGCCCGACGTACCCGACGTAGAGCACCGGTGGATGCACGGCCATCAGGAAGTGGTTCTGCAACAACGGGTTCGGGCCGAGACCTTCCATCGCTGCTCGAGCCGGCGACCAGAACGCCCCCGTCCCCTCGATACATCCCACCGATGCGGCCTGGACACATACCTGGAACGGGTCGGACACCGTCAGCATCAGCCCGAAGAAGAACACACCGACGATGCCGAGGATCCCGAGGGCACCTGACCACAACGGATCGGGCTCGTTGCGCTTGCGGAAGCTCCACCACACCGTCCATATGAACAATGCAAGAACGAGGCCCCACAGCACGATGCTCCCGGCGAGTGCGCCCCACGCCGAGGCGATCTTGAAGAGGGTGGGTGTTGCCGATGCCGAGTGGTTCGCGACGTACTCGAGAGAGAAGTCATCGGTGAGCAGAGCGACCTGCAAGGTCAGCATCGACACGATGGAACCGAACACGACGACTATCACGGGGAAACGCATCCGACGCGGTGTCGCGAGCTGTGGGCGGTACAGGCCGGTGAGTCCTCGAACGACCAGCGCAAGGCTTCCGATCAACGCTGCCCCAACCGCCAGGGATCCTATCGCCGCGGTCATC
>JAJRYI010000460.1 GCA_024275815.1 Actinomycetes bacterium
CTCCTTTGGTCGACACGGCTCTCCGAGACGCTCCCGCCGGAGCGGCGGATCCCCCTCGATCTCAAGAAGCTGTGGGCAGCGTTCTCATTCGTGCTGGGGAACCGTCTGACGATGGGGTACACCATCGCCCAGGGTTTCGTGTTCGGGTTCTTTGCGTCGTACCTCGCTTCCTCTGAGATCATCATCAGGGACGTCTTCGGGCTCGCTTCGTGGTTCCCCTTGATCTTCTCCGGGTTCGCGGTACTGCTCGGGGCAGCGATCCTGGTCAACAACCAGATGCTGAACCGATTCGACCTGCGCACGATGCTTCGTTTCGCCTTCGGCCTCTTCCTCGTCGGGAGCATCCTGTTTGCAACAACAGCCATCATCACCAACGGCACTCCAACGTTCGTCGTGTACGTACTGACGCTCGCGCCGCTGATCACGGTGTACGCACTGCTCCTCCCGAACCTCAACTCCGCCGCGTTGATCCCCATGGGTCCGGTCGCAGGGACCGCCTCTGCGTTGATCGGGATGATCTCGATCCTGGGAGGGTCGATCATCGGGTCGTTCATCGACAGAGCCTTCGACGGCACCGTGACACCGTTCGCCGTCTCGAGTGCCCTCGTTGGTGTCGTGGCTTTCGGGTTCTTCATATGGGCAGACCGAGCGTGGGAGCGTGAAGCCGTCGAGGTCGAGGCGATCGACTGACTTCGATCCCGGCTGTGGTGCCGTGCTTCGTAGACTCGTCACCATGTTCCACATCGCGGCGTTCTACGTGTTCACCCACCTCGAGGACTTTGCCTCGATGCGCGACTCTCTCTACGAGACGTGTACCGACCACGGGGTCAACGGCACGATCCTGCTCGCCTCTGAGGGCATCAACGGCACCATCGCAGGATCGGAGGAAGGCATCGAGGCTGTGCTCGGCTACCTCACCGACGACGATCGACTCGCCGGACTCGACGCAAAGCGTTCCACGGCCGAGGTCGACCCGTTCCGCAAGCTCAAGGTCCGGCTGAAGAAGGAGATCGTGACACTCGGCGTCGGTACGGTCGATGCGGTCACTCGTACTGCACCCCATGTGCCGCCCGGTGAGTGGAACGACCTGATCGCAGACCCCAACACCGTGGTCATCGACACACGCAACTCCTATGAGATCGCGATCGGCACCTTCGACGGCGCCGTCGACCCCGGTACCCGATCCTTCAGGGAGTTCCCTGCCTGGGTCGAAGCACATCCAGAGCTGAAGGGGAAGCGCCTTGCAATGTTCTGCACCGGAGGGATTCGATGTGAGAAGGCAACGGCGTACCTTCGCGAGCAGGGCTTCGAGGAGGTCTACCAGCTCGACGGTGGGATCTTGAAGTACCTTGAGACCGTCGAGGAGCCCGCAAGCATGTGGGATGGCGAGTGCTACGTGTTCGACCGCAGGGTCTCTGTCGGCCACGGTCTCGAGCCGGGTAACCGCGAGATATGCCCCAACTGCAACACCGTCCTCGGCGACGCCGAACGGTCGGGGGACGGCTACCGCGAGGGCATCTGTTGCCCCGCCTGCCACGACACCCTCACCCCCGACCGCGAGTCCCGTTTCGCGGAACGCCAACGCCAGTACGACCTCACCCACGCCCAGGCGTCTGGCGTCCAGAAACGCAACATATTGCGCCGTGGGACGCCAGACTCCTGATGATGAAAAGGATCGGGTTGTTGGGCGGGATGAGCTGGGAGTCGTCTGTCGAGTACGAGCGGCTCATCAATGAGGGGGTGCGGGAGCGACTCGGAGGGACGGCGTCGGGCGACCTCATCGTCCGCTCGTACAACTTCGCTGAGATCGAAGCGCTTCAGGAGCGTGACGGCTGGACCCGGGCCGGTGAGATCCTCGCAGCCGATGCCGCGTGGATGGAAGCTGCAGGAGCCGAGGCGATCGTGCTCTGCACGAACACGATGCACAAGGTCGTAGACGTGATCGAGACGGCTATCGACGTCCCGCTCATCCACATCGCAGACGCCACGGCCACCGCCGTCCACGCAGCAGGTATCCGTCGTGTCGCGGTGATGGGCACGCGCTACACGATGGAGCAGGA
>JAJRYI010000461.1 GCA_024275815.1 Actinomycetes bacterium
GGCACCGATCGGGTCTCGAGACCGGGATCGAAGCTCTTCTACCCGGGTGAGGCGAGCGCCACCATCCTCGAACCGATCGTCACGTCGAACATGACCAACCGGGATGATCTCACCACGTTGATGCGTACGGTGGAAGCCTCGATGACAACGGTCTATGAGGAGAAGCGCCGGGTGGCTGCCGACCGATAACCGACAGCCGACAGCCGACAGCGCTTCGTGAATCAGTCGTACACACCGATCAGATAGGTCCTTCCATCTCGGACCTCACAGAGGTAGGCACCGGCAGACGTGACGATCTGATACCTCTCTGACGATCCCTCACCGTCCCACCACCGTCCGACGTGTCGCCACGGACCCGCCCACGACAACACGGGAACCCAGCGACTACGGAGCCTGACCTGTTCGGGTGATCCATCGAACCACGATACGGTGAACGGCACAGGGTCGGGAGGTATCAAGGATGGTGAAGGGCCCGGGATCTTCCCTGGCCACGGTGCCGATGGGTCTCGTGCTGGTGATCGTGGCGCATCACCCCAACGGCTCCACAACACCTGCTGATCTGGGTCCCGCCCACCCTGGGGAGCCGCCACGAGGATGCTATCGGGTCCTGCGACGGCTTGAACCTCCATCAACGCGCGTTGGGCCTCGGCGACGCTCCTTGTGTCTTCTTCGATAGCGAGTTGCCTACCGCTCCCGGACAGATCGTGTGGCTCCAGGCGGAGAGAGACGATCCCTCCTCGGATCCCCGCAGATACACCATCGACCCACGCCCGGAGTTGCCATCGTACTCTCTCTGCAAGGACGTGATCATCGAAGGGATCTGCGCTCCTCCACGTCCTGACCCGCTCAGTGCCGTCCTGAGCGATCGCCATCACGATGACCCTGTGTGGGGCCAACCCATGGGGTGCAAGACCAGAGAGCAACCTCTGGGAGAGGTTGCGTGCGATGAACGATGCCCGCTCGAGATCCTCGACCGGTGGGTCGAACGACGACTCGACCGAGGGGTCCTGTGGTATGTCCCGCGGTTGAACGGCCGCCGCGATGCCTCTGGCCATACGATGCGCTTCCAGCCCTCGATGACCGAACCGGGAGATGACTGCATCAGAGGGAAGTTCGCCGAGTGCTCCAAGTGTGGTGATGCCGAGCCACCTGAACGTCGCTATGAGATCTTCACTGCCGATCGCCGACACATCGAGTCCTGTCAGGAACGCTTCATCGTCATCCACGACGTAGATGTGTTCGCTCTCCGACGTCATCCGTGCCGCTTGTCGCGCTGCGAACGGCCCCGTCGCAAGGCCGATCCGTCGATCTCCTCCAAAGACGTCGATCTCCTTGTCGATCCGTTCGATGAGCGCTCGTTCGCCCCCGTAGTAGGCAACAGCGCCGGCGGTGAGAACGAACACCAGACCGGGATCAGCGACCTCGACACGCGGCACGATCGACTCGATGTGTTGCACGATTGGTTCGAAACGGGCCATCTCGGCCGTGGGGTCGTGATCGATCGTCACGATCGCCGGACACAGTGCCTCTGCTTCGCTGCGCTGCATCCCGAGCGTGATGCCACAGGAGGCAGCAAGAGAGTTCACGATGACAACGGTGTTCTCATCGTTCACCACCTGGGCGGGTTCGTCATGCGAGATGCCCGATCGTCTGAGTGCCCATGTGGGGTACCACACGCAGATCGTTCGTTCCATCATCGTGCACCTCGATCGTTCGTTGCATGCCCCTCATCGCCTTCCCCGACGCCTCGTAGAGAGCGAACCGGCGCTCCAGGACCCCGTGCCCCCGATCTGTTCCCTCCCATGTGACCTCTCGCGCTTCGAGGTGGAGATGCAGCACCCCCTGAGGCAGGGTGCCGTCGAGCGGACGCAGCACGAGCGGGGTTCTCCTCGATCTTGCTCTCGCTGCCAGTGTGCGTATCACCGAGTCCTTGACACCATGAGGAACCTCGGCGTACACCGCCCGCACCCCGTCGAGGAGTGTCGCCACGGCTCTGCTCCACGTGACCACGCTCTCGGTACGCACGACGATGAAGCGTTCCGGATCGATCCCAAGTTCCCATGCTGCACGCGGGCTCGCCCACCCTCTGACATCGAGATAGACGAGTGGCCCTCTCTCTGCATGCGGTGCGAGCATGGCGAGCCCGACTCTCGTGAGGCCGGATCCCGGCAGACCTGAGAGCCCTGCTATCTGGCCTGGTGCAAGAGTGAAGATCGAGCCGTACGCTCCCTCACGCGCGA
>JAJRYI010000462.1 GCA_024275815.1 Actinomycetes bacterium
ATCGTGTGCAACCGCGCGTGGCCCTCGGTGATGAGGGACACGGCGGAATTGGGGTGGCCGACGGGATTTGAACCCGCGACTTCCTGGACCACAACCAGGTGCTCTAACCGAGCTGAGCTACGGCCACCATGTCAGCGAGATGTCTCGCTGGTTCCCCGTTTGGATTCGAAAAACCGCCTCGGGGCGGGGTTCCGGTCCGGGACACAGTGACGAGACCCCGGGGTGTGCCAGAGCCTAATGGCCCGGAAGGTGTTTTCGATCGACGAGACTTTCGCACCCCCGTGACCAGCAAGCCAGCAGCACCGGCTGAATCGGGAGGGGCGCTGTTGATCTGTGCCTCCTTCTTTCTTGCGGCAGCGCAAAGGCACCAGGCAACTACCTATCGTGTGCCTGCACGCAAGGAGGGAGATCGGGATGGCAGCACCAGATCAAGAAGTGATCGATTCATAGACACCGTCCCGTCTGATCTCGGCCTCGGGCATCAAGGGGGCGAAGGAACAGGAGATGCGAGCAACCTCGGCGCTACTCGCAGTCATGGCAATCGTCCCTACTTCTGGAAAGAAGATCCTCAAAGTCGTGGGGGCTCCGGCCGGCCACATCTCGACATTCGTGGAGACGACGTTCAAGACAGATGACGGCGGCACCGTTCGTCCCGATGGCGTGATCATCGTTGAACGGGGCAAGACTCACTGGTCGTGCCTCGTTGAAGCAAGACCGGCTCGACAGACCTCGACTCGGATCAAGTCAACACGTATCTCGGCATTGCCAACCGTGACGACTTCGATGCAGTGCTGACGATCTCGAACCGGATCGTGGCGAACGACAGCGACAGCCCTGTCACCGTCGATCGTCGGCGTCTGCACAGCGTGAAACTCGGTCACATGTCGTGGTTCCGCATCCTGACGGAAGCCGTCACCGAGTACGAGCATCACGGTGTCGACGACCCCGAGCAGTCGTACATCCTCGGTGACCTCATTGCCTACCTCGATGACGACCGTTCGGGTGCCGCAGGTTTCGACGGCATGGGCAAGGACTGGGTCCGTGTCCGTGACGCAGGGAGGAACAAGACCCTCCGGCAACGTGACCCAGGAGTCAATGAGGTAGCCCAGAGTTGGGAGGCGTTCGTCGAGTACATGTCGCTTCGGCTTCGCCAGCGTCTCGGCCGCAGGGTCGAACCGATCTACTCACGCTCATCAACCCGACGATCCCGTCTCGAGGACCATGCCGAGTCGCTCGGCAAGCACGGTTGGATGGAGGCGACCATCAAGGTGCCCGACGCCGTCGCACCGATCAGTGTCACAGCGGATCTGGGCGCCCGACAGGTCACGACATCATCTCGTGTCCGGGCACCCCAGGACGGCCGCTCCAAGACCCGCATCAACTGGCTGATACGCCAACTCAAGGATGCACCCGACGACGTTCGTATCACGAGCAAGTTCGCCCGCACATCCAAGACGACCTCGTTACTCATCAACGATGTGCGAGACAACCCAACGGCACTACTTCTCGCTGACTATCCGAAGCGTGAGATCGTTGCATTCGACGTTGCGGTCACTCGAGACATGGGCATCAAGGGTGGCAAGTCGAAGGGCTCGTTCGTCAACACGACGATGAGCCAAGTACCTGCCTTCTACGGAGACGTCCTCCAGGACATCCAAGCGTGGCAACCTCGTGCACCACGGCTCAAGACCCTTGACGATGTCGATCCAGAGCCGACGACAATGGTGGCTTCCTCCCCTGCGGTCCACGTCGGGTCCGAGAGGGCGGGATTCGACAGGTCACCGACAGGCACCGAATAGACCGGCCACCGGAACCTTGCCGGAAGCGCTTGCGGGCCGAGAGCCAGACTTAGGGCACCTGAAGGGGCACCTGAGAGCAGCATCGGGGGTCTCGAATCGAAGGAAACCCTTGCGGTGACTCGCACCCCCGGCACGACTTGAACGTGCAACCTACGGATTAGAAGTCCGTTGCTCTATCCGATTGAGCTACGGGGGCTCATCCGGCGGGTGGATCCACCGGTCGAGCGGGTGACGGGAGTCGAACCCGCGTGACCAGCTTG
>JAJRYI010000463.1 GCA_024275815.1 Actinomycetes bacterium
AGTGGCTGCGGGGCCCTCGTGGCACCGGTTTGCTCTACGTCCGCGATGAGATCCTCGACGGCCTCGTCGACCCCGTCTTCGTCGACGGGAAGTCTGCGACATGGACAACGACCGACTCCTACGAGCTCGCGCCGGGGTCGACCAGGTTCGAGTTCGGGGAGACAAACCACGCCGGGAAGGTCGGACTCGGTGTTGCCATCGCCTACGCACTCGACGTCGGACTCGGAGCAATCCAGGAACGTGTGGAGTCTCTCGCTGACCGTCTCCGGGACCGATTGGCCGTCCTTGCAGGCGTCACGATCACCGACCTGGGTCCCGACCGGTGCGGGATCGTGTCGTTCACGACAGGTCCGCTCCCTCCCCAAGACGTTGCTACTGCCCTGCGCGCTGGGGGAATCAACACGTCGGCACCGGCAGCGAGCAACAGTAGATGGATGTTCGAAGCCGTTGGCGTCGACGCGGTCGTCCGCGCGTCGCCGCACTACTACAACACCGAGGATGAGGTCGACAGGTTCGGCGAAGCCGTCGGCAGAGTGCTCGCTCGGCCCTGAACCACCCGGTACCGCGTCATCCTGTCGCCGGTCGTACCTCCTGATACTCCGGGTACCACATCTCGGCGTCGACGATCGCCTCGATGTCATCGACCGGGTCGGCGACGCCATCCTTGACCGCACGCTTCGCAACGGCGATTGCAACGGCACGCGACACATCGCGGACGTCTTCGATACTCGGATAGAGCTGCCCCATGTCGACGAGACTCTGGTCAGTCATACGGGACAGGGCCTTTGCCGCTTCGAGGAACATCGAATCCGTGACCTCTCTCGCACCAACAGCGATGATGCCGAGACCCATGCCGGGGAAGATGAACACGTTGTTGGCCTGGCCGACGTAGTGCGTGACACCGTCGTACTCGACAGGATCGAACGGGCTCCCGGTCGCTACGATCGCCCGGCCACCGGTCCACGCGATGGCGTTGGCCGGAGTCACCTCGGTGTGGCTCGTCGGGTTCGAGAGAGGCAGGATCACGGGCCGTTCACACGTGCTCCCCATCTGCTCGATGACCTCTTTCGTGAACAGGCCGGCCTGTCCGCTGACACCGATGAGCACGGTGGGCCGAACGTTGCGCACAACGTCGAGCAACGACGGCGGATCCTCGACGACGTCCCAATCGTCCGTCACGGATGCGTCTCTCGCGAGCTTGGCCTTGATGCCCTTCAAGCCGCGGCGGTTCGACACCAACAGACCACGTGAATCGAGGATGTACAGCCGGTTCCAGGCTTCTTCCTCGCTGAGCCCACTGACCATCATGACGTAGGCGAGCTGGTAGGCGATCCCGTAGCCGGCAGATCCAGCTCCCGAGATGACGATCCGGTGCTTCTGGGCGACCGTGCCGAGGTGGTCACTCGCCGAGAGAACACCGGCAACGACCATCGCCGCCGTTCCCTGGATGTCGTCGTTGAAGGACGCTATCCGCTTCCTGTGTGTCTCGAGGTTCCGGAAGCTCGTGAGGTTCGCAAAGTCCTCCCACTGCAGGAGCGCCCTGGGGTAGACCTCCTTGACGGCGTCGACGAACTCGTCGATGAGCGCGTCGTACTCCTCACCACGCAGCCGTGGCTCGCTGTACCCGATGTAGAGCGGGTCGGCGAGAAGCTCCGCGTTGTTGGTTCCAACATCGATCGAGATGGGTATACACCGCTCCGGGTGGACGCCCGCTGCTGCCGTGTAGAGGGAGAGCTTTCCGATCGGGATGCCCATGCCCCCTGCACCCTGATCACCGATGCCCAGGATGCGTTCGTTGTCGGTGACGACGATCACGGGGGGATCCATCGCTGGACGAATACGGAGGATGTCTGCGATACGTCCACGATCCCGGGGGGTGATGTAGAGGCCATGTGCCCTGCGATAGATGCGGCTCCAGTGCGAACACGCCAGGGCGACCGTCGGCGTATAGATCACGGGGACGGTCTCTGGCAGGTTCTCGAGCACGAACCGGTAGAACAAGGTCTCATTGCGATCCATGAGCGCGTTGAGATAGATGTTCTTCCCTATCTCAGTGTTCTTGAGGCTGTACTGATAGCGGACCCGTCTGAGCTGCTCTTCGATCGTCGAGACGTGATCAGGCAGCAATCCAATGAGACGAAGATCCTCGCGTTCGCGGCGACTGAATGCATCACCCTTGTTCAAGAACGCGTCGAGAAGCACGGCCTCCCCGCTTATCCCTACCTCGAGATACGGGGTACCGGTGCTCTCATCTACGAGCGAGCGGAACCTCATGACATCCCCCTTTCCGGAGACGAACGCATGTGCGATTCCATGG
>JAJRYI010000464.1 GCA_024275815.1 Actinomycetes bacterium
GCTGCTGCGAGCGCCACGGACATCAGATAGCCACCGTGGGCGAAGCCGGGACCCATCGTCCAGCGCTCGGGGAACACGGCGTGGTTCTCATCGCCCTCGAGAGCGATCGCTTCGTCGAACTCGTAGCTCACGAAGACCCGATGGGGACTGCCAACCCATCGACGACGCTACACGTCGCGAGATCCCTGAAGATGGAAGGATCGACTTTGAGTTTCAGGTCTCTCGTTCCGCCTCCGACGATGACCCACGGATGGTCGAGCACACGGCTATCGATGTAGATCGAGAGTTCTCGTGGCAATCCGAACGGGGTCACACCGCCCATGACCATCCCGGTCACTTCCGCCGTCGTCTCGGGGGGAGCGAACGAGACTTTCTTGACGTCCATCAGGGCGCGAGCCTTCCCGTTGACGTCGAGACGGGTGTTGGCAAGGACGACGAAGACGGCGTGGTGGCCCTTCGGGCGCTTGGACTCGAGCACGATCGTGTTCGCAGATCGCTCGAGCGGGATCTCGTAGTGCTCGCAGAAGGTGGCCGTATCCGCCAGGTCAGGGTCACACTCCATCGGTTCGAAATCCGCGCCGGTGCCCGCTGCTGCCTGGAGAACCCGTTCGCGGAGAGCGTCGCTCATGCGCCGTCTCCGAAACAGACCCCCAGCGACCGTGCCGTCGTCACCCACGGGTGGTCCGGTGGGACCATCTTGCGGCGTCCAGCAACGTCGGAGAGGGGGATGGTCGCGTAGCCGTCCTCCTTGCTCGCAACCATCACGCCGAACTCGCCGCTGGCGATCGTCTCGGTCGCTGCAGCCCCGAGGGTCGTCGCGAGGATCCTGTCCGCCGGAGAAGGGGTTCCACCACGCTGGACGTGCCCGAGGATGGTCACTCTGGACTCGAGACCGGTCAGGCGCTCGAGTTCCTTGGCGATGTCGACGGTCGAGCGGCGATGGGCGAACAGGGTCTTGGATCGTGCTTTGCGGTCGGCTCGATCGGTGTCTGAGGCATCGTCCTCAGCAGCACGAAGTGCAGCGATCTGCTCGGAGAGTTCCTGGTCGAGGGCTCCCTCGGCGACCGCAACGATCGAGAAGGTACTGCCCGACGCCTTGCGGGAGGTGATCGCGTTGGCGACGTTGTCGATGGAGTATGGGATCTCTGGTACGAGGATCACGTCGGCACCCCCACCGAGTCCTGCGCCGAGTGTCAGCCAGCCGGCGTTGTGTCCCATGATCTCGACGACGACGATCCGGTGGTGGCTGTGGGCCGTCGAGTGAAGGCGGTCGATGGCTTCGGTGGCGATCTCGAGTGCAGTGTCGAAACCGAAGCTCCGATCGGTTCCGTACACGTCGTTGTCGATCGTCTTGGGAAGCGTGATCACGGGCATCCCCGCAGCTTGGAGCTTGAGAGCGTTCTTCTGGGTACCGCCACCACCGAGGCAGACGAGCGCTTCGAGGTGATGCGCATGGAAGGTTTCGAGCATGACGCCACGCATGTCCATCACGGTGCCGCCGACGTCCATCTTGTCGACCTTGTCACGGCCCGTGCCGAGGATCGTTCCCCCGTGGGTGAGGATCCCGGACAGTGACTCACTCTCGAGGCGGACCGAACGGTTCTGCATCAGGCCCCTGAACCCGTCGCGGAAACCGACGACGGACCAGCCGTGCGCGCGGATCGCAGACTTTCCGATCGCGCGGATCGCCGCGTTCAGACCCGGCGAGTCTCCTCCTGCGGTGAGGATCCCGATGCTCTTGCCCACTGCGTTCCGCTCCACTCGACGACTCCGCCACACTACATCGGTGACAGATCCGAGGAAGCATGCAAGAATGGCTTCACGGAGAAAGGAGGTGGTCCAGAGATGTCTGAAAGTTCTTGTAGGGCCCCGGAGGTGGTCGAGCGCTAGCCCGGCCAGCTGTGTACCAGCGAGGTCGCGCTCCTCATCTCGAGGTAGGTGGCGACTTCAACTCGGACCACCGGAACCCGGAGTTCCACACGTAGGTCCCGTGTGGCGGCGGAAACGTCGACGAGACTCCGGGTTCTTTCGCGCCCTAAGGTTCGTTCGTGAGCGATA
>JAJRYI010000049.1 GCA_024275815.1 Actinomycetes bacterium
CGAGTTCGGCCCCCATCACCTTGCCGGCCACGGACTTGGTCACACCGGTCGACTTGGAGAGCTTGTCTTCGAGCGGTGCAAGCATCAGCGAGAAGGACTCGATGTTCGTGGCGATCCACTGCTCTCTCGAGATGACACCCACGACGGGCGATCCCGACAACGAGAGTCCGGTCTCGTTCGCAACCAGCTCCGAGGCACGCGCCACGTACCCGTCGGCCTGCATGGCGAACTTGCGTTCGTGATAGGTGTCTTGAAGCGGGTAGGTGCTGGTGAACCGGCGTGCGACCGACGCAGCCGTTCCCCAGTCGACGTTGCTCATGGCAGTGAGACTACCGAGCTATCAAGTACCAAGTACCAGCTACCTGACCACCGTGTACCGGCTACGGACGCTTCGGTTGTAGCCGATCACGAGTCCCACGAGCAGGAGGACCGTGACGATCGCGATGGTCGGGTAGATGAAACGCACGGTCCATGGCTGTTCCTCGTCGACCACGTCGGGCGGCGGTGCAGGGACCGCCGGCTTGAGGTTCTCATGGTTGTCGATCACCGTCGTGTCCGTCGTTTCGGCCGCCGGGGTGTCCGACGCCGCGAACGCGGGGAGGGCGATCGCTGTCAAGAGCACGGACACGAGGGCGATAACGGTGATTCGGTGCAGGCGCTTCATGGTGGCCAGACTAGGACGATTCTGAGCGACAACCGACCGCTTCTGTGGACGCGAGAAGGGAGCGCCGGCGAACCGACGCTCCCCAGGGTTCGTTTGACCGGGCCTTGCTCAGGCGTCGGCTTTCACGATGCGTCCACGGAGGCGTGGATACTTCGTCGGTGCGTGGGCGTAGCACCACTCACGACGGTTGTACTGGCTCAAACGTGTATCGCAGTCGTCTGCTGCACATGTGCGAGCCGAGGAGTAGGTCTTGGGCGGTCGGGTCGCCCCTGTGAACTTGTGACCCTTGACTGAGGTCTCTTGCATGCTGATCTCCTGGGTTATCGGACCCGGACGTCAGCGGTCAGGATCCTGTTGTATGCGCTCTTGTTGTATCAACGCTCGAAGGGTGTCAAAAAGTTCCGCCGGCGGCTCGGTTTTTCCTGCAGACGCGATCTTCTCTTTGAGCTGTACCTCGAAAGCGAACGCATCTGTGCAGTTCCCGCAGTGTTTCAAGTGCCACTTGATGCGCGCCTTGCGTGTCACGGTCAGCTCATCATCGATGTACTGGTACACGTACTCGACTGCGTCGCTACATCCGCTTGTCACAATGGCTCCACTATTCCGCGTTCGACTGCCAAGTTCCACAACTTCCTTTGCAGCGCTTTTCTTCCCCGATGGAGACGAGACATCACCGTTCCAATGGGAACGTCGAGGATCTCGGCGATCTCCTTGTAGGAGAATCCTTCGACATCGGCGTAGAGGACCGGCAGTCGGAAGTTCTCGGGAAGGCTCTCGAGCGCAGCGATGATGTCGTCGTCGACGAACAGCTCGAGCGCCTCGGCCTCTGCCGACTGTGACGCCCCGGACACCTCTCCGAGCCGCTTGAACAGGTAGAGGTCCTGGAGTTCGCCGAGCTCGACCTCGTTGGGTCGCCGTTGCGCTTTGCGGTACTTGTTGATGTAGGTGTTGGTGAGGATCCGGTAGAGCCAAGCTTTGAGGTTCGTGCCCTCCTGATAGGAGTCGTAGGCCCGATACGCCTTGAGGAAGGTCTCTTGCACCACGTCCTCGGCATCTGCAGGGTTGCGTGTCATGCGCAGCGCGGCCGAGTACAGCTGCGGTGCGTACTGCATCGCGTCTGCCTCGAAGTTCTCCTGATCCGCCATTGGCTGGAGAGTAGCGAGCCGATGCAGTGAAGAACGGGGGACGTGCATCTGGGCGACCAGGAGGGTGAGAGCCTGAGTCGCACGACTCGAGCCCCCATCCTCCCTGAACCTCGATCCGCTGTTCGGCACCGTGACCCCGGGCCGCTTCTTCCGTCCCCCCTTCAGGGGCGACAAGCGAGTCCTCGAGCGAGGAGGGAGTGCGAGCCTGCGAGCGCGGTACGGCACGGTCCCACGCACAGGATGATTCCACTTCGTGCTCGCAGGCTCCCGGTCCCCCCTGCATCGCTCCTGCGTCGCTCTGCCGTCCCCCCTGAAGGGGGGACGGGAGCATCCGGCAACGGCCCGGGTTTCCGGCTGTCATCTGTCATCTGTGAACTGTTCACTGTCGACCCGATGACCGAATCTGTCTGCTCGCTGATCTTCTATGTGCTGCGTAGCGCGCTGATCGCCTCGGGGAGGGTGAAGCGTCCTTCGTAGAGGGCACGGCCGACGATCGCCGAGGCGTACCCACGATCTTGCAGGTCGATGAGGTCGTTGATGGACCCGACGCC
>JAJRYI010000465.1 GCA_024275815.1 Actinomycetes bacterium
ATGACGTTGTCGAGTTGCGCCGTTTCCGGGTCGTTCATCGTGTGCCAGTAGGTGACCGTGACAGGATCGACCGGAGCCGCTGTCGTGTCGGTCGCTGCTGCAGTCGACGTGGGTGCAGTCGAACTCTCGGCCACGGTCGTCGTCGATGTACTCGAACTGTCAGTGGCTGCCGAGCCGTCGTCGGTGCTGCTGCACGCCCCAGCGATCAGCAGCAGCACGGTTGCAACAGCTGCCAACCTCATACTCTTCGGGATGTTCTTCATTCGCTTCTCTCCTTCTGCCTTTCCTCCCTCACAGGGTGAGGGCCAAGTGTTCTTACTGAGACGCGCTCCAGTCCCACAACGGTGAGGAGTGGGTCCGGGTGGGTTGCTCGAAAACGGCGTTGAGTATGAGGCTCGCAGCGCCACGCGCCCAAGCCTCATCGGTCAACGGCTCGACCATGAGCTCATAGGTATCTCGAAGACCCTCGTGTACGTGCACCGCGAGCTCGGTACGAACGGCACCCAGGAGTACCTCGCCTGCATCTACACCCTCCCCGGAGAGCACCACGAGTTCCGGTGCAAGGAGGTTGATGAGGTTTCCAAGAGCTCTCCCGAGCAGTCTTCCGGAGTGAGTCAGGAGTTCAGCGAGTGGGTCGAGGTGTGCTGCCGCGCTGTAGAGCTCGGCTGGTGACGACGGAACGGGAAGATCGAGGTCGCGACACAGTTCTCGCGCGTTCCGCAGTAGCGCAGGCTCTCCGATGGTGGCCTCGAGACAGCCACGGTTGCCACAAGAGCACAGGTCGTTCCCGTCACTCATGACGGTATGGCCGAACTAGCCGGCTCCACCGTGAGCGCCCCGGTACACGCTTCCACCGACGACCACGCTGAGGCCGATGCCTCGCCCCAGGGTGACGAGGATGAAGTCGTCCGATTTCTGCCCGACGCCGAACCATCGTTCGGCCAGTGCCAGGGTGTTCGTGTCGTTGTCGACTCGGACCGGCAGTTGCAATCGGGTCTCGACGAGCTCGGCCAGGGGAACGTCGCTCCATCCGAGAAACGGTGAGCTGCGGCAGATACCACGGTCTGTATCGATGACACCTGCCAGGCCGATTCCCACACCGAGAAGGCGTTCGCGCCCCAGACCCGATACCTCGAGGAGTTCTTCGACCACATCCGCCGAGACCGTCGTCACCGAAGCTGGATCGAGGTCTGAGAGAGGAGTCTCGACGTGGCCGAGCGTGCGTGCTTCGAGATCCGTGACGGCACCCACGATATGGTCTTCCATCAGCTTCAGTCCCACGACGTTGTAGGAGTCGCGATCGAGTTCGAGAAGCGTTGGGGGTCGGCCGAGGCCGGAGATGACGGGGGCTCCCTCACAGACGAAGCCACGTTCGATGAGCGAGGGCACGATCGCCCCGACCGTCGCTTGTGAGAGGCCGGTCGCACGGGCTATCTCGGCCTTGCTCACCGGTCCCATCTCGCGTATGACGTTGAGCACTATCGATCTGTTGATCGACCGTACGAGCCGGCGATCAGCGGGATGGCGCATGGAACAGCTTTCTTTCCTTTACTTACCGAAGTAATGATAGTGGAAACGATTCACGAGTACAACCCGTCGTTCGTAACGTTCCAAGGACGCACCAACCCATACGCGAACATGCGTTTCGTGGTGGAGGGCAACAGGGTATGGACGTGAGCCGACACCGGTGCTCGGGTCCTTCTGCCTCGACTGGATCCGAACCTCAGCGTTCGTCGAGCACCCTCATATCCGGCCGTCGGAGCCGAACGGTGTCAGCTCAACCCGACGACGTTGCCGTCTGCGTCGATGTCGATCGAGTGGGCAGCAGGGTGCAGGCCCAGCCCCGGCATGCGGTTGATGGAACCGGTCAGTGGAAGGACGAACCCGGCGCCGGCGACCAACTGCACCTCACGTACGGGAAGTGTCCACCCAGTGGGGGCACCGAGTAGCGCAGGGTTGTGACTGAAGGAGTACTGCGTCTTGGCCATGCAGATCGGGAGGTCGCCGTATCCGTGCGCCTCGTAGTCCGCGAGCTGACGCTTCGCCTTGATGTCGTACTCGACGCCATCTGCACCGTAGACCTTGGTAGCGATCGTCTCGATCTTCTCGGTGAGGGTCATGTCGGGTGTATAGAGGGGAGCGAAGTTCGATCCCTGCTTGGCGGCTTCGCGCACGGCCTCTGCAAGGGCGACCATGCCCTCTGCGCCTCTGCTGAAGGGCTCGGCGATCGCCCACGCGGCACCTTCCTCCTCGGCGATGGAGCCGATCGCCGCATGCTCTGATGCGTGATCGGTCGGGAAACCGTTGACGGCGATGACCGGGACCACCCCGTGCTGACGGATGTTGGCGATGTGCCTCCGCAGGTTCGCTGCGCCCGCCATGACGTCTTCGGGACTCTCAGCGACCATCTCTTCAGGAAGCGGCTTGCCTGCCTTGACCTGGAACTTCCCCGAGTTCAGCTTCAATGCGCGAACGGTCGCGACGATGACGGCGACGTCGGGTGACATGCCCGAGGCCGCACACTTGAGGTTGAAGAACTTCTCGGCACCGACGTCGGATCCGAAACCGGCCTCCGTGATGAGGTAGTCGCCACTGCGGATGCCGACCTGGTCCGCAACGATCGATGAGTTTCCGTGCGCGATGTTGGCGAACGGGCCGGTGTGGACGAGCGCAGGCGTTCCCTCGAGCGTCTGCATCAGGTTCGGGTTGAGGGCATCCTTGAGGAGCACCGTCATCGCTCCTGCACCCTTGATCTGTTCGGCGGTGACCGGGTTCTTGTGCCGGTCGTAGCCGATGACGATCCGTCCGAGGCGCTCGCGGAGGTCCTGCAGGCTCGTTGCGAGACCGAGGACGGCCATCAGCTCGGAAGCTGCCGTGATGTCGAATCCGCCCTCACGCGGGATCCCGTCGAGGGTCGTTCCGAGGCCGACGACGATGTTTCGCAGTGCCCGGTCGTTGACGTCCATGACCCGACGCCACGAGACGCGCTTGATGTTGATCGACAGCTGGTTGCCCTGGTAGATGTGGTTGTCGATCAGGGCAGCGAGAAGGTTGTTGGCTGCGGTCACCGCGTGGAAGTCGCCGGTGAGATGCAGGTTGAGTTCCTCCATCGGGACGAGCTGGGAGTAGCCGCCTCCGGCCGCGCCACCCTTGATGCCGAACGTCGGGCCGAGGGAGGGCTGACGCAAGGTCAGGATCGCTTGCTCGTCGAGCAGCTTGAAGCCTTGGGCGAGGCCGACCGATACCGTGGTCTTGCCCTCACCGAACGGTGTGGGGTTCACCGCGGTCACCAGCACGTACTTGGCGCGCGGCTCCCCCATGTGATCGAGAGCTTCGAGCTTGATCTTCGCGAGGCCGTGGCCGCGTTGTTCGACGAACTCGTCCGGGATGCCCATGTCCGCGGCAACGTCATGGATCGGGCGAAGTTCTACTGATCTGGCGATTTCTAGGTCGGTGAGCATGCCCTCAACGGTAACGCTTCCCGACGCGGTAGAACCCGTCGGCGAGAGCCGCGGTTGTGCCGAAATGGAGCGACAATGGAGCCATGATCGACCACACACTCGGCGTTGTGCTCGCCGGAGGACGAAGCAGTCGGATGGGGAGTGACAAGGCAGCCATCGAGATCGGTGGAGTGTCGTTGCTCGAACGGGCCGTTGAGCTGTTGTCCGGCGTCTTCGACACGGTGGCTGTTTCAGGAGGGCAGAGCGCGCCGGCTGGATCGATGCTCCTGACCGACCGTATCGCGGGTGGCGGGCCACTGGCGGGACTCGACGCCGCCTACCGCCTCGGCACCGGACGTGCGGTGTTCCTGATGGCAGTGGACATGCCGTTCCTCGACGCGGAGACGGTGCGTCACGTCGCAGAGCCACCCATCGGGGCGAACGAGGCCAGAGTCGCGGTGTCCAATGGTCGACGCCAGCCCCTCTGCGCTGTGTACGGAGGGGGTCTCGGTGCGCTGGTGGAGGAGCATCTCGAGGGGGAGGATCGTTCGATGGCGAGGCTGCTCTCAGGCGTCGAGAAGATCGAGCTCGTTGACGTGGGCGAGCATGCGATGACGAACGTCAACACCGTCGAAGACCTCGACGAGGTGATCAGACGATCCGGTCCGCCCCGCAGTACACGTTGAATCCGCCGTCGCGCACGAAGCCGATCACGGTCATGTTGAGTTCCTCACCGAGTTCGACGGCGAGGTCGGACGCCCCAGAGATGCCGCCGATGATGGGTATCCCTGCGACTGCTGCCTTCTGGACGATCTCGAAGCTGATCCGCCCCGACACGAAGAGGATGACATCGTTGAGTGGCCACTGCATCGTCGCGAGATGTCCGATGAGTTTGTCGACCGCGTTGTGTCTTCCGATGTCCTCGAACAAGGCGGTGAGTGCACCAGCGGGTGTGAACGCTGCGGCAGCGTGAACGCTCCCCGTTGCATTGAAGGTCCGTTG
>JAJRYI010000466.1 GCA_024275815.1 Actinomycetes bacterium
GGACCCACGATGACGCCCGACGAACTCGTCGAACTCATCTCGGTCCTCGATCCTGAGAACGACCCCGGTCGCTTGACGCTCATCACGCGCCACGGCTCAGACGGCATTGCAAAGTACCTCCCACCGCTCATCGAAGCGGTCGAACGCGAGGGGTTCGACGTCGTGTGGTCGTGTGACCCGATGCACGGCAACACGATCGTCTCGTCGAGCGGGTACAAGACCCGTCCGGTCGCCAAAGTCGCCTCCGAGGTGCAACAGTTCTTCGAGATCCACCGATCGTACGGGACGCACCCGGGCGGCGTCCACTTCGAGATGACGGGCCAGAACGTCACCGAATGCACCGGGGGATCGGTGAACGTGGCTGAGGAGAACCTCTCCGACCGCTACCACACGCACTGCGATCCACGGCTCAACGCGGATCAGGCCCTCGAGCTGGCGTTCGTCATCGCCGAGGAGCTGAAGGTCGCACGCAGCTGACCCAGGCCGTCCTCAGAACAAGATCGGCAGGGTCGCCAGGACGATGATGCCTGCAACGAGGATGACCATGCCGAACGTCATCACGATGACCCGATTGCGCCACTTGATGAGCTTGGAACTCACACCGGCAAAGAACAACACCGACGCGAACAGCACCATGGTCAGCACGTAGTTGTCGCCGTTCTGGTTCGCCGTACGTGCAGCAGCCGCTCTTTCGTCCGCGAGGTTCGCCAACTCGATCGCTTTGACCTGCTCCGCAACGACGTACTCCTCCATCTGGAACGGAGTCTTGGGTGCATCGTCGTTCCCTATCGGTCCGGTCGCCAACCAGGCATCGACGGCAGGACGGAACTCATCGCGGAACCGCTTGAACAAGAACCCGGATACGGTGCCATCAGTGGGCGCATAGTCGGCGCCGGTCACGAGAGTGACCTCACCAGCCTTCATCTCTTCGCTCAGGGCAGTGACCCAGTCGATGTACATGGCAACATCGATCTGGACCAGTTGTCCACCGCGGGTATCGGCTCGCGTCGATTCTGTGCGTGCTGCGCCGGCTTCCGAGAAGTTGATGGCCTGGGTGCCACCCCACTTGCCGGCCTGGAAAGCAGACCACGCCGTCAGGACCGTTGCAATCGCCAGGGCGATCGTAGCGATCAGCTCGATTCGGTCGCTTGCGCCGAACATGCCCGATGGGTCGGTGTACTCGGTCGCGTCGACTGGTGCTTGATCTTGGGACATGAAGGGCACTCTACCCCGGCGTTGCCACGTTCATCCCGTGTCTGTGAGCAGGCGAGAGGTCACCAGGTGACGCTCGAGTGTCTTCCATACGGAAGGATGGGCAAGCTCGAAGCGCATCGAGCGCAACGTGGTGAGGAACGCCGGGATCGCAGCTCCGACCGACATGGGGTTCGGTCTGGCGATGTCGAGAACGCGTTCGTCGGGACGCAGAACGAGGATCTCGGTGTCGGGCCATGCGTCGCGGATCTTCGCAAGTTCGGATGCGAGCGCTGTCCGACCGGCGCGATCGAAGACGTCCTCGAAGAAACGGCCGTGCTTGCGGGGCGTCGTTGCTGCGAGCGGCGCAACGACGAGAACCAGATCGAGTGGTTCCTCGTGAGCAAGGAGCAGGTCGGCTGAAGTTCCCGATGCAAGGCCGCCATCGGCGTACCAACGGCTATCGATCAGGACGGGTTCGTACACGAAGGGAACAGCGCTCGACGCAGCAACGGCCTCGGCCAGGCCGACGTCGGGTGCGATCTCCGTGCCGAACGGCATCCGCTGTCTCGCCTCGAGGTCGTAGGCGACGATTACCGTCGGCTTGTGCGGCCATGACGTGGCGAGATCACCTGCCTTGTCTCTCACCCAGTCGATCAATCCATCGGTGCGATACAGGCCGGGGCTCCCGAGCGTCACGTACAGGTTGGGTTTTCGAAGCGCCGGAAGAAGACCCTTCTTGATCCAACGGATCGCCCCTCGAGGCGCCCCTCTGCGGTAGAGGTAGCCGTCGAGCCATTCGTGGATCTCGTCCTGGGTCTCGCCGGTACCTGCGAAGGTGTCGAGATGGAGCGCATCTGCGCGGATCATCGCGCCAACGAAGGCACCCGAAGACGTCCCAACGATCACCTCTGCGTCGTTCGGGTTCCATCCGGTCGCCATCTCGATGGCGAGCAACGTTCCGAAGTGGAACGCCGCGCCGGTGATACCGCCACCACCTAGTACGAGTCCTACCGTGCTCACAGCCACGAGGATATCGCCTTCGGTACCCCTGTTGGATGAACCGGCCTGTGCCCTTGCGTTCCTAAGGTGGCGACATGCATCGTGACCCAGCC
>JAJRYI010000467.1 GCA_024275815.1 Actinomycetes bacterium
AAGAGACGTATCGCGATGCCACAGCGTGGATCGAGAACCGGAAGGCGTAGACGGCTGATGGCCGGACCTTGCCCGATACAATCACGTCCGGAGGAGCCATGAACACACAATTCCTCGAACACCTGGCGAACCAGACACAAGAACTCCACGATGCTGGGCTCTTCAAAGCCGAACGGGTGATCGCATCACCCCAGAACGCCGTCATCACCCTCGATGACGGATCAGAGGTCATCAACTTCTGCGCGAACAACTACCTCGGGCTCGCCAACGACCCGGTCCTCGTCGACGCGGCAAAGGACGCTGCCGACACATACGGCTACGGCATGGCCTCGGTACGGTTCATCTGTGGGACACAGACCGTCCACCGCAAACTCGAGACCGAGATCAGCTCCTTCCTCGGCACCCAGGACACGATCCTGTACTCGTCCTGTTGGGATGCCAACTGAGGGCTGTTCGAGACCGTTCTCGGTGAAGAGGACGCCGTCATCTCCGACGCCCTGAACCACGCATCCATCATCGATGGAATCCGCTTGTGTAAGGCGAAGCGGTACCGCTACGCGAACAACGACATGGCGGATCTCAGACGCCAGCTCGAAGAGTCCCAGGGGGCGCGGTTCACGCTCATCGCGACGGACGGTGTGTTCTCGATGGATGGGATCATCGCCAACCTGCCGGCGATCTGTGACCTCGCCGAAGAGTTCGGGGCCATGGTCATGGTCGATGACTCCCACGCGGTTGGTTTCGTCGGACCCAACGGCGGGGGAACACCCGACTACTGGGGTGTCACCGACCGTGTCGACATCGTCACGGGGACCCTCGGCAAGGCACTCGGAGGAGCGTCCGGTGGCTATACGTCGGGGGCGAGAGAACTCATCGGATGGCTCCGTCAGCGGTCCCGCCCGTATCTGTTCTCGAACAGCCTCGCCCCGATCATCGCGGCAACGACGCTCACAACACTCGACATGCTTGCACACTCGGGGGACCTCAGAGAGCGTCTCGTGCAGAACTCGCAACGATTCCGCTCCGGGATGGAGGCCGCTGGTTTCACCCTGGCGGGGGCAGATCATCCCATCATCCCTGTGATGCTTGGAGACGCCAAGCTCGCAGGAACAATGGCCGAGCGGCTCCTCGACGAGAGTGTGTACGTCATCGGCTTCTCCTTCCCCGTCGTCCCACGGGGCGAAGCGCGCATCCGCACGCAGATGTCGGCAGCCCACACACCGCAACACATCGATACTGCGATCGACGCCTTCACCAGGGTAGGTAGGGAACTCGGAGTGATCTCGTGATGCGCGCACTCGTCAAGTCCAGGCCCGAGCCGGGGATCTGGATGGAGGACATCGATGAGCCGTCGGTCGGCCCCAACGATGTGCTCATCAAGATCACGAAGACCTCGATCTGTGGCACCGACCTGCACATCGTGGCCTGGGACGAGTGGGCCCAGTCCACGATCCCTGTTCCAATGGCTGTCGGTCACGAGTACGTCGGTGTCGTGGCAGGACTCGGCTCGGAGGTCGAAGGGATCCACATCGGGCAGCGAGTCTCCGGTGAAGGTCACATCGTCTGTGGGCGCTGCAGGAACTGTCAGGCAGGCCGACGCCATCTGTGCATCAACACCGTGGGTGTCGGTGTCAACCGCCCCGGGGCGTTCGCCGAGTATCTCGCGATCCCCGGATCCAACGTTCAGCCGGTCCCCGACGACATCCCCGACGACATCGCAGCGATCCTCGACCCGCTCGGCAACGCTGTTCACACTGCACTGCACTTCGATCTCGTGGGAGAGGACGTCCTCATCACCGGTGCAGGCCCCATCGGCATCATGGCGGTGGTCATCGCGCGACATGTCGGGGCTCGCTACATCGTCGTCACCGACGTCAACGAGTACCGGCTCCGTCTCTCCCAGACGATGGGCGCAGACCGCGAGATGAACGTCCTCACCGAGTCGCTCGATGAAGTGATGGCCGATCTCGACATGCGCGAAGGGTTCGAC
>JAJRYI010000050.1 GCA_024275815.1 Actinomycetes bacterium
AGCCGCCGAGGCAGATGAGGCCTGAAGATGGAAGCACGATTTGCGCTCCTCCCCGGGGACGGTATCGGCCCTGAGGTCATCTCTGAAGCCCGCCGCGTGCTCGAGGCTGTCGCCGACGTCGCCGGCCACAGGTTCTCGTTCACCGAGTACGCCATCGGTGGCTGTGCCATCGACGACCATGGTGTGGCACTGCCCGAGGCGACCCTCGAAGGAGCACGCAGTGCCGACGCCATCTTGCTCGGTGCGGTCGGTGGGCCCCGGTGGAGCGATCCACTCGCTTCGTCACGACCCGAGGATGGGCTCCTCGCGATTCGCAGCGAACTCGGACTCTTCGCGAACGTCCGTCCCGTACGAACACAACCCCAGCTCGCGGACGCCGCCCCACGCAAGCGCGAGATCATCGAGGATGTCGACAGCCTCTTCTTCCGGGAGCTGACGGGCGGCATCTACTTCGGTGGGTCGACGACGACGAGCGAGGGAGCGACGGTCGCCGACCACATGCGCTCCTCCGTGCATGAGATCGAGCGGATCGTTCGACTCGCTGCAGAGGCTGCACGGCACCGACGGGGGGAACTGACCTCCGTGGACAAGGCGAACGTGCTTGCAGTCTCGCGCCTGTGGAGATCGGTCGCCGACCGGGTCATGTCCGAAGAGTTCCCCGACGTCGAGTTCGAGACCGTCCTCGTCGATGCGATGGCGATGCACCTTCTCTCGCGCCCACGAGACTTCGACGTGGTCGTCACCGGCAACCTCTTTGGGGACATCCTCACCGACGAAGCATCGATGCTCCCCGGGTCGATGGGCATGCTCGCTTCTGCCTCCTTGGGTGCATCTGGTCCCGGCCTCTTCGAGCCGATCCACGGTTCCGCACCCGATATCGCAGGAACCGGGACAGCGAACCCGCTTGCGATGATCCTCGCTGCCGCCATGGCACTGGAACACTCGCTTGGCCTCACCGATGAATCGATCCGCATTCACCGGGCGGTCGACGTCGTTCTCGACGCAGGGATACGCACACCCGACATCGCCGCTGGAGGGCCCGTCGTGTCGACCGTCGAGATGGGAACCGCTGTGGTCGAGGCGCTCGATCGCACGACGTCGTGAACCCAGCTCACAAGTACGCTGGTCGATCGGCCCACACCTGGAGGTACGACGTATGACCGAATCATGGCCCCGGGCGATGCCCGCCCTCGTCACCGCACTCGACCCGGACGGCGACATCCACCGCGACGGTCACGTCCACAACGTTGCAGCGGCCGTCGAGTCCGGAGCCGGGGGGATCCTCATCGGTGGGTCGACCGGTGAGGGGCCGTACCTCGAGACGGGTGAACGCACGATCCTCGTCGCCACCGCACGCGAGGCCTTCCCCGATCTGACGATCCTCTGTGGGATCTTCGCCGAGTCCACCCGCCAGGCACACACGCAGATGTGTGAAGCCACCGACGGGGGTGCCGATGCCGTCCTCGTCGTCACACCGACGACACTCGTTCGTGACCGGCGGGAGTGGATCGTCGACTACTTCGAGTGGGTTGCAGACACCTCTCCCGTCCCCGTGTTCCTCTACACGGTTCCCCGTGTCACGGGGTATGAGCTCCCGTGTGCCTCCATTGCCGAGCTCGCGGGACATCCCAACGTCGTGGGGATGAAGGACAGCGGTGGAGACGTGAGCCGCCTCGACGACATCGCTGCGATCCTGTCCGATGATTTCGTGGTCTACGCTGGGGCGTCGCGTGCCCTGGCAGACAGCTTCGATCGGGGTGCCCATGGTGCGATCACCGCAAGCGCCAACTACGCGTTCCCCACCGTCGCTGCAGCAGCGTCTGGTGATCGATCAGCCCAGGCAACGCTCATCGACGTCACCTCTGTCATCGAGCAGTACGGGGTCCCGGGGACGAAGTTCGCCGCTTCGGTTGCGGGCCTGCGCCCGGGACCCGGACGTGCTCCCCTTCCGCGCCTCGACCAGGACGCGCAGGATGCCATCACCGACGCCTATCACCGGTCCCTGGTGATTTCGTGATCTGATTCGAGGGGTAGCGAGGTCTGAACGGATGCGGGTACGAGGTCGCTGTGTGGCCGGCCGATCAGCCGGGATCGTGACTCCGTGGTGGCGGCCCACGGTTCCCGAGGGGACAGCGCAAGAGGCGCCTGCGATGAGGCGGCGATTCGGGATCGATCTGGTACCCGGATCCATGGATTGCAACGTGATGGTGGTACCAACACAACGTGGTGAGGTTGTCGATGTCGTTCGTTCCACCATCGGCGACCCGAACGATGTGGTGAGGCTGGAGCCGGTACCGTGAGGTGCATCCGTCGATCGTGCAGCCACCGTCCCTGTGGGCAACTCGGTCACGGATGGCTCGTGGGATCGCTCTCGTCGCCCTGGATGTGACGACGGGTACACCGTCTTGGAGACCGACCACGTTGACGGCGGCGCCGCCACAGAGCATGGCTTCGAGCGTGTTCGGTCCAACCCGGGGACCGTACATGATCTCGGCACTCGTCTCGGCTGCATCTCTGACTGAGGCATCGACGAACACGGTGACCTGCCCACCCGATGCTCGTCCGTCTGGCACATCGGGCCGGTTGTGGACTTCAGCATCGAGCGAATCTCGTGCGATCGCAACGAGGGAGTCGGCTTGGCGTTGGCCACGTGTCGAGGAAACCCCGGTCGACTCTGCGATGAGACGAAGCTCGTCCGCACGTTGGGTGATGGCCTTCTCCACGGTACGGCCCATCGCGCCGGGGACCTGGCCCCACATGCGGTACGTCGACTCGTCGAGGGATGGCTGGACCACGAAGTACCGATCGGTGAACAGAGATGACTCGTCTTCGGTCGTGATGCGTCGCTGCCTCGCCTTGAGCCGGGACACCGTCCCAAGATCGCGTTCGAAGCTCTCATCGACCTGTTCGGGAGTGGCCCCTGCCTCTGCGTATCTCAGCGTCGCGATCGCTCGATCGAACGAGATCCTGCCGTCGGCCAGTCGATGTGAGATCGTGCGGTGGCGAGCGATACGACGGGATGCAAGGACGAGATCTCTCGCGACCTCCGGCCGAACGTCGAGACGGGCCTGCACCCACTCCTCCATCGAACGGGAACCGTCCGACTGTGTCGCCTGAGCCCACTCGGCACGTTGGACAAGGACGACCTGTTCTGCCCTCAGCAGTGCGATCCTGGACTCACGGTCGGCCAGTTCGGCTTCGAGTTCGTTGATGGATAGGGCTTCTGTCAACATGCCTCCAACGTATCAGCGGCCTATGACAGAAACACAGGAGACATCCTGTGGCCTCCAAGACGACGGATCCTGACTTCCCCAGCGGGGTATCGACACCAGGGTGCCCGTCACCGATCAGTCGAGGATCGATCGGTCGGGACCGATGACACGACCGAGACGCTTGCGAAGCAGCCACTCCCCACCGAACGAGGCGCCAAGTACGACAACGCCGAACACCAGGACGATGGGCTGGTCGGTCACCATCCGCACGATGAAGGCAACCGCGACTCCTGCGGTCGCAACGATGGTCAGCACGAGAATCGAGGTATGCGCGCCCGTCTTGGCTCGAAGGCGCAAGTGAGCCGCACCGACGGCAACGTACACGAGGAGTGCCGCGAGGCCACCGAGAGACGCCACCTGGGAGAGATCGAGGACCGTGGCGAGCACCAGGACCATCGCCGCTGTGATGAAGAGCCCTTCCGGCGCGTGATGCCAGGACCGGCGATCGAAGCCCTCGGGGAGCTCACCTTCCTTGGCGAGCACGTACGTGACGTTGGTCGACCCGTACAGGGCTGCGTTGATTGCCGAGGCGGTGGACAGCAAAGCTGCGACCGCCATGATCGTGAATCCGGCCCGGCCGAAGAAGGGCTCCGCGGCCACCGCGAGAGCGGTCTCTTTGTCCTTGATGATCTCGGCGACCGGGAGGCTCCCGTACGCCACGAGAGCGATCGCCACATACAGGACGACGACCATACCGATCGCGATCATGAGTGCGCGTGGAAGCTCACTCTCGGGATGGGCCATCTCGGCGGCAGCGTTCGTGATTACCCCGAACCCCGTGTAGGCGAAGAAGGCGAATCCGACTGCTGCCATCATCGACAGTGGCGACGAAACCTGGAACTCATCGGACAGCAGGACTGTGTTGATGCCGAAGGCGCCGCCGACGACGAAGATGGCGAGTATCGAGAGTTTGATGGCAACGACCACGACCTCTGCCTTCCCCACTGATGCCGACCCTGCCACGTTCAACAGCGTGAGGACGACGATGATCAAGGCAGCGAGACTCGAAGCCGCGAGTGCCGATGATCCACCCGGGACGATCAGTGCGGCACCGTACGAACCGAACGTTCTGGCAACCATGGCCATGCCGATGACACCTGC
>JAJRYI010000051.1 GCA_024275815.1 Actinomycetes bacterium
AGCTTGCCTGCTCCTGCCCATATCTGACGGGTGACGAAGAACGGGATCAGCGTGTCGATCGTTCTCTGGAAATCGCTGTGTCTGTGGATCAGGTAGTTCTCATGGCAGCCGTACGAGTTCCCTGCAGAATCGGTGTTGTTGCGGTAGAGGTAGATCTGGCCACGGATGCCCTCTTCCATGAGCCGCTTTTCAGCAGATTCGACGAGGCCTTCGAGGATGCGCTCTCCTGCCCGGTCATGGGCGACGACGTCGTACAGACTGTCGCACTCGGGTGTCGCGTACTCGGGGTGGCTGCCGACGTCGAGGTAGAGCCTGGCGCCGTTCTCGAGGAACACGTTGGAGGATCTGCCCCAGCTCACGACCCTGCGAAAGAGGTAACGGGCGACCTCGTCTGGTGAGAGTCGTCGTTGCCCGCGCAGTACACACGTGACGCCGTACTCGTTCTCGATTCCAAAGATCCGTCTCTGCACGTGGTCAGCGTACAGCAGATAGTCGAATCGTCACCCGCTGTGGGTCACTGTCTCGCAGCGGTCATCTCGGCGAGTGTCAGGCGGCGGAAGGTGCGGCGGGTGTCGGTGCGCTCGAGGAACCCTGTCTCCCACGCGTCCGGAGCGATCTCACGGTCTGCAGCGCGTTCGATGGCATCACACGCCGCGGCGAACACGACCGGCATCGGCGTGTCACTGGCCACGGACCCCGTGAGCACGCGGGTGATCTCCTCCTCACCGGCTCCCAGGACGGTGAGACCGTCGGCATCGCGCAGCGTACCGTCGTACTGGATACGGAACAGCTTGTCCTCATCGACGGTCGCTGCGAGTTCGGCAACGATGATGTCGACCTCGTACGGTTTGACCTCATGGGAGAAGATCTGCCCGAGTGTCTGAGAGTACGCGTTGGCGAGGCCCTTTGCGGTCACATCGGATCGAGCGTACGAGTACCCCTTGAGGTCGGCGTAGCGAACCCCGGCGACGCGTAGCGTCTCGAACTCGTTGAAGCGACCGACCCCTGCGAAAGCGATCCGGTCGTACACCTCACCGATCTTGCGCAGTGAAGGAGAGGAGTTCTCGCTGACGAGCAGGATGCCGTCATCGATCGCCGCAACGACGATCGGCTTGCCCCGTGCCACACCCTTGCGGGCGAAATCGGCACGATCTTTGACGAGCTGTTCGGGTGGAACGTAGAACGGCATGCTCATGGGCGGCCCTCCAACACGGTCTCGGCGATCCCAGCGAGGGCGTCGTCTTGGATCTCGGCGACCCCTTCGGCGGAAACGACGACGATGTTGGGGTAGATCCCGCGCTTGATGTCGGGGCCCCCCGTTGCCGCGTCCTCCTCCGCCGCAGCGACGAGAGCTTCCACCGCGATCTTCAACGCCTCCTCGCGGGAGAGATCGGGTCTCCACGCCGACTTGAGGAAGCTCTTCGCTTCGGAGCCACCGGATCCGGTCGTGGCGTAGTTCAACTCGTCGTACCTGCCACCGACGACGTCGAAGGAGAAGAGCCTTCCCGTTCCCGTCGCCTCGTCGTAACCGCAGAACAACGGGATCACGATGAGCCCCTGGAACGCAAGGGCGAGGTTGCCACGAACCATCCTGGCGAGATAGTTGGCCTTTCCTTCGAGACTGAGGCGTGCTCCCTCGATCTTCTCGTAGTGTTCGAGCTCGGTCTGGAACAGCTTGATCAACTCGACGGCCATGCCCGCTGTCCCTGAAATGGCTACGGCGGAGTGTTCGTCTGCCGGATAGACCTTGCGGACCCGTCTGTGCGCGATGACGTTGCCTGCGGTCGCTCGCCGATCTCCTGCCATGAGGACACCATCGGCCCAGGTGAGGGCGAGAACGGTGGTCGCTTCTGCGAGGTGGGGCGTCGCGCCGACGCCTGCGTCCCACGCGGGTGCCATGCCCCGCTCTTGCAGGATCGACAGGAAGGAAGCGTCGGCGACGTGCTCACCGATACGCAGCGGACCCACAGGCGTGTGGCTCGTCACTCGCCACCCTTCTGGACGTAGTTCTTGACGAACTCCTCTGCGTTCTCCTCGAGGACGCTATCGATCTCGTCGAGGAGGTCGTCGATCTTGTCTGTGACGTCTTCTCCACGCGACGCAGGTGCGTCCTGTCCCTGAGGAGTTGGTGTGGAGTCCCTCCGTGATGATCGTTCTCTCTCAGTCATCGTCGCCTCCGAGCTTGTCGATCAGTGTTGCTGCATCGGGACAGGAGTCGAGGAGGTCCTCGACCATGTTCCTCGTTCCTCGTAGGGGGTCCATCATAGGGACGCGGATCAGTGTCGATGCCCCTACGTCGAAAACGAGAGAGTCCCAGTTCGCTGCGACAACGGCGTTACGGTAGCGCTTCAACGCCTGGCCTCGGAACCATGCGCGGGTCGATTCCGGGGGCGTGTGGACCGCGGCTTCGACCTCGTCGTCGCTGAAGAGGCGCCGCATGCGTCCCGCGCGGGTGAGCCGGTGATAGAGGCCACGATCCGGGTGCACATCGTGGTACTGCAGATCGAGCATCCGCAGTTTCGGGTCATCCCAGGTGAGGCCATCGCGATCACGGAAACCCTCGATGACCTGCAGTTTCGCAGCCCAGTCGAGGCGATCAGCGACCGCGCTGTATCCGGTCTCGATGTCCTCGAGCAGGCTCCGCCACTCGATGAGCACCTGCTTGTAGACGGGGGAGATCTCGGCCGTGGCCTCGTACCGTTCGGCGATGTCGAGGTACCGCCACTGCAGTTCAAGTGCAGGTGCCTGTGTGCCGTCGAGCAGCGCTAGTGGCTCGGTGAACGTCAGATCGCGACTGACGATCGAGACCGCTGGGACTGGTGCAGCGAGCCGGATCGGTTCCTCGAGGAAACCGTCTTCGAGAGCCAGGAGCACGAGAGACGTCGATCCGACCTTCACGAACGTCTGGATCTCCGAGAGGGTCGCGTCGCCGAAGATGACGTGCAGACGGCGGTAGCGTCCCGGGTCGGCGTGGGGTTCGTCCCTGGTGTTGATGATCGGACGTTTCAGTGTCGTCTCGAGGCCTATCTCCTCCTCGAAGAAGTCACCACGTTGCGTCAACTGGAACGTCGCTGGTGGACGTCCGTGTTCCGAGCCGACCTTCCCCGAGCCGGTGAGGATCTGGCGGGAGACGAGGAAAGCGGTGAGGTGATGGACGATGTCGCCGAAGTTGACGGAGCGGTCGACGAGGTAGTTCTCGTGCGCACCGTACGAGTTCCCCTTCCCATCGCTGTTGTTCTTGTGCAACAGGATCCGTCTTCCGGGGGCGAGGCTCGCCGCGGCCGACAACGCAGCGCGGTGCATCACGACCTCTCCGGCTTTGTCGTAGAGGGTTGCCGTGAGGGGATCGGCGCACTCGGGCGAGGAGTACTCAGGGTGGGCGTGATCGACGTACAACCGGGCTCCGTTGTCGAGAACGGCGTTGACCAATCCAGAGTCGGTTTCGTCGATGGGAACGTCACTGAGGGTGAAGCCCCTGGCGTCGCGCCCGGGGCTCTCGTCATCGTAGGACCATCGGATCCGGCCGGAGCCCTCGCCGTACGCGTTCACGATGAGGGCAGACGCCACCACCGGATTGAACTCGGGATCGTTCGTTATCGTGATGCCGTACTCGACCTCGGTGCCGATGACTCTTAGTCGCATCAGTGCTCAGAGGTACTGGCCGGGGGAAACAGCCTCGATCGCGCGCTGATCACCGTCACCCTCGATGAGGGTCCGCACGTAGACGATCCGTTCGCCCTTCTTGCCCGAGATCCTCGCCCAGTCATCGGGGTTCGTCGTGTTCGGGAGGTCTTCGTGTTCACGGAACTCCTGATCGACCGCTGTGGTGAGGTCCGAGACCTTGAGGCCCGGGGGCTCGCCTACGATCTCACGCTTGATGGCGTCCTTCTTGGCGCGACGTACGATGTTCTCGATCATGGCGCCCGACGCGAAGTCCTTGAAGTAGAGCTCCTCGCGGTCCCCGCTCGCGTACGTGACTTCCAGGAATCGATTCTCTGGCCCTTCTGCGTACATCGCTTCGACGGCAGCATCGATGGCTCCCTGTCGCATGGCTCCGAGGCTGCCGCGCTCGGCGGTCTCGGCCTCGTTGTACGGCAGTGTGTCGGGAAGGTAGATGTCGAAGATCCGCCGCGCTGCCTCTTTCGTGGGTCGTTCGATCTTGATCTTGACGTCGAGACGTCCCGGTCGCAGGATCGCCGGGTCGATGAGGTCCTCGCGGTTCGATGCTCCGATGACGATGACGTTCTTGAGAGATTCGACACCGTCGAGCTCGCTGAGCAGCTGCGGGACGATCGTGGACTCGACGTCGGAGGAGACACCCGTGCCCCGCGTGCGGAACAGAGAGTCCATCTCGTCGAAGAAAACGATCACGGGCACGCCTTCGTCGGACTTCTCTTTCGCCCGCTGGAAGATGAGCCTGATCTGTCGCTCGGTCTCTCCGACGTACTTGTTGAGCAGCTCGGGGCCTTTGATGTTGAGGAAGTACGACCGCGTGTCGTCACCGGTGTTGCGATCGCTCACTGCAAGGGCGAGGGAGTTCGCAACCGCCTTCGCAATGAGGGTCTTGCCACACCCCGGAGGGCCGTAGAGCAGGACTCCCTTGGGTGCGGCGAGATCGTAGGCAGCGAAGCGTTCACGATGAAGGTACGGCAGCTCGACGGCGTCCCTGATGATCTCGATCTGCTCATCGAGTCCACCGATGTCCTCGTAGGTGATGTCGGGGACTTCTTCAAGGACGAGCTCCTCGACCTCGGGCCGCAGAAGCTTCTCGAGAACGAGACCGGTCGTTGCATCGAGGCGAACATGATCCCCTGCACGGAGATACGTGTCGGTGACGGGAGCCCCGAGTGTGACGACCTTCTCCTCGTCACCGCGTGTGAGGACGAGGATCCGATCGTCACTGATGGTCTCCTTGACGGTTGCGACTTCTCCCGTCGGTTCGAACGTGCGGGTGTCGACGATGTTGAAAGCCTCGTTCAAGATGACTTCCTGGCCCCGCTCCAACTCCTTGATCTCGACCGTCGGTTCGACGGCGACACGCAGCTTCCGCCCCGAGGACGTGATGTCGACGGTGCCGTCTGCGTTGATCTGGAGCACCGTTCCGAACGGGTTCGGGGGCGCCGTGAGCTTCTCGACCTCGTCGCGTAGGAGGGCGAGCTGTTCACGGGTCTCGACGAGTGCCGTGGAGAGCTTGTCGTTCTGGCTGGAGGCCTGGGAAAGCTGGTTGCGAACGTCGAGGAGACGCTCTTCGAGGAGGCGCACGCGTCGGGGCGCGTCCTGCAACCGTCGACGCAAGACAGCGATCTCTTCTTCGAGCATCCTGATGGTTGCCGTCTGGTCAGCCCGTTCGTTGTCCGACATCTCGACCTCCGACTTCCTTCATCGGCACGTGTGGCCTCTCGCACGAGTGTAGAACGCGTGATGGTTTTGCACAGCGTTCCGTATGATGCTGCCGGAGAGTCCCAGCCCAACGCTACGCTCTCTGCGAATACTGCCGACCAAGGAACGAAGATGAAGGTCTGGATCGATCAGGATCTCTGTACAGGCGACGGACTCTGCGAGGAGATCGCCCCCGATGTGTTCGTACTTCTCGACGATGGTCTCGCATACGTGCGAGAGGGCGACACGATTTTCGCCGCGTCGGAGGGCAACCCTGAGGGTGCCAAGGGTATAGCTGCATTCCCCGATGACCAGATGGATCTCGTCGTTGAATCTGCCGAAGAGTGCCCAGGCGAGTGCATCTACATCGAGCCGTAGGCCCTACCCGAACCTGAGCGTTGAGACTCCTAACGAGTCCGTCGAAGCCGCTTGCGCGCGACGGTGATGAACCCCGTGTGGCCGACCATCCGATGGTCGGGACGGACCGATCGTCCCTCCACGGTCCAGGACCGCATGAGGATCTCGAACGTGTCGACGTCCCTGAAGATCTTCGCCTGGTGCAGTTCCTCTCTCAGTGTCTGGACCTGGGGAATGGTCGGAAGATAGCTCGCGAACACTCCCCCACCTGCTAGCGAATCGACAGCAGGCGCTACCGAGTGCCACGGCTCGGGCAGGTCCAGGATGATCCGGTCGGGTGCCACATCACCGATGATGTCTTCGACGTCACCGATCCGGAGATCGAGGTTGGGTGGTGCGCCTCCCCAGAAGCTTTCGATGAGGCGCCTTGCATGGACCGCGTGGTCCTGTCTCTTGTCGACGCTCACGACGACACCACGGTCTCCCACAGCGCGCAGCAGTGCAAGCGTGAGTGCACCGGACCCTGTTCCGGCTTCCACGACGGTGCACCCCGGAGCGATGTCTGCCCACATGATGAGCGCTCCGGTATCCTTCGGATACATGACGGCAGCTCCCCGTTTCATGCGCAGTACGTAGTCGGCGAGCCGCGGGCGCAGGGCTACCAGCGGAGCATCGGTACTCGTTGCCACGGTCACCCCTTCGGGTTCACCGATCACGACGTCGTGTGCCAGAGATCCCTTGTCTGACTGCCACGTGGAGCCAGAAGTGAGCGTGACCAGGTACTGGCGGCCCTTCGCGTCGTTCAGGAGACACAGGTCACCCTCGCGAAACGGATCTCCCGTCTTCATCCTGAGAACGCTGGAAGGATGGTGGCAGCGAAAGTGATCACCATCATGGTGACGATCACCCAGATGACGATCCTCACGAAACGGTCGTTCTTGCCTGCCATCAGTTCCTCACGATCGCTTCGCTCGCGACGTTGTCGCCGCGGTACACCCGTATGCGAACCGTCTGTCCCGGGTCCACGACGTGTGTGTAGATGGGTGCGTTGGACTTGCTTCGTCTGAGCATCACACCGGCTCCCATGAGGCCGAGACCGATCGCCGTCTGTGATACCGGTCTACGGCGTCCCGCTGTTGCAGCGGTCCATCCGATACGTACGAGTGGGTGGAACCGCTTCCACCACCACCGCCGCACCAGGAAGAGGAACCGGGTCACTGCGTGTAGACCTCGACCCGGATCCTGTTGTGTCGTGAACGCCACACCGAGAACGCGACGATCCCAACGACGACGGCTCCGGCGATGAGGCCGATCACAACGGCGTTCGATCGCGCCTTGTCTTCGACGTCGGTGACGACGCCTTCGATCTCGCGCAGCTTGGCTTCGAGGTCTGCCCGCTGAACCGTCATCCTTCACCTCCCTCAGTAGGGTTGCCATACACGTCGTGCACGCCCCGATCGGGTGCGAACTTGATCAGGATCGCCATGAAGCCGATGAGAAGCACTGCGAACGTCAGGTAGGCCAACGCCTCCCAGTAGGGGCTGTCGGGAAGCACGTCGTAGAGGGCTCTCAAGCCGGCGACGGAGAGCAACACAACGGCCGCCGCCCATATCGCTGCCGCACCGAGAGAGTAGCCACCGAAGTGGCCGAGCTTCTTGGCCGGTTCGACCGTTTCTTGCAGCAGGTACGACTTTGCGAGATCGTAGAACTCCCTGATGAGATCCGGTATATCGGTGATGTCCGCCATGTGTCCTCGTTCCGTCGACGTCAGGGTACCTCACCTGAAAATGATGCGGGAAGACTACCCGTCTCAGGCACTTCGGGTACTACGCTGGGTCATCGTGGACGATGAAGGTGAGTGGCGCGTCGATCGTCTCTATGTTCGACGCGCCAGACGAAATCTAAGACCGATCGTAGGGGGCCAGGCAGTCTCTCTGTTCGGCGATTACATCGCGTTCTTCGTGCTGCCGTACTTCATGTTGTCGTTGACCGGCAGTGCCCTCCATCTCGGGTTGACCGCTGCAGCTGAAACGCTCCCGATGCTCCTGTTCGGTCTGGCAGCGGGAGTGTTCCTCGATCGGCGACGTCGTCTCGGCAGGACACTCATCGCGGCGGATCTGATCCGGGCCGGCGTTTTCGCCTTCCTTGCGTTCGCGGTGACGACGTCGTGGATGTCACCGATGGTCATCTTCGCTGCTGCGTTCGTGGTGGGATCGATGGCCGTTGTATTCGATTCCGGGCTCCAGACCTGGATGACACAGTCGCTCGACGAGGACGATCTGCTTCGTGCGAACACGCAGCTTGGACTTGCCCGTACGATCACGCTCAGTGTCGGTCCACTCGTCGGCGGGCTGATCGTCGCCCTTGCAGGGGGGTTCGCCATGGCGTTCGGGATCAACGCGGCGACCTTCGTCGTCTCGGCCAGCCTCCTTGCCGTCGTTCGACCGCGCAAACACACCCCGAAGAGGTCCTATGAGCCGTTCAGGCGCGCTATCGGCTCGGGGTTGAAGGTGCTCTTCGCCGACAAACGCCTGCGATGGGGAACACTCGGGGGCACGCTCACCAACCTCGTGTTCCAGCCGCTCGAGGCGCTCCTCGTCTTGTACGTCTCCTCCGAGATCCTCGGCTTGAGCATGGACGACGGCCTCGCCCAGGAAGGGTTCCTGATCGGTCTCTTCTTCGCTCTCCAGGCAGGGGTCGGATCGATCGGTGTCGCCTTCGCTGGGAAAGTGGCCAGACGAATACCCCTCGGCACGATGTACATCATCGGCCTCGTTCTCCTCGGCGGCGGGTTCCTCGTCGTGGCCCTCGTCGGGTCGTGGATCGCCGTGATCCCCGCCGGCATCGCCATCACCGGTGTCACCTGGGTCAACGTGGCCCTCGTGACGATGCGCCAGAAGCTCGCCCCACCCGAACAGATGGGCCGCGTGATCGCAGCGTCACGAACACTTGCCTGGGCCGGGCTCCCGATTGGGGCCGCGATGGGTGGAGTCATCGCAGCCAAGGTCGGTATCGTCCCCGTTTACCTCGGTGGTTCGATCAGTGTCTTGATCGTCGCAGCGTTCCTGACGACGACGGCGCTGTTCAGAGATCCTGTGATGGGCACCCACACGGATCAACGCCAACGCGAGGACGATCCTGTATAGCGACTCTCTGTAGCCGTGGACGCCGTGGAGCTAGAAGCGGCGGCGATTCTTCTTGGACTTGGAGTGCTTGCGGGAGCTGACGGCCCAACCCACGGCGAAACCGAACACGGCTGCCACGAGTATCCACAGGACGATCTGGGAGGCAACGTACGTCATCGTCTACCTTTCCTCGAGCAGTGCGGTGAACTCGATGCGACGGTTGCGAGCTCTCCCATCGGCAGTGTTGTTGTCCGCTATCGGCTGTGATTCCCCGAGGCCGACTGTCTCGAAACGGCCCGGATCTGCACCCTTCGCTACGAGGTAGTCGAGGACGGCCTGTGCACGAAGCTCGGAGAGCACCTGGTTCTCCTCGTGGGATCCTTGTGAGTCTGTGTGTCCCGTGATGCGCACCCGGACGGCGGGAACCGCTTCGAGGGCGGCGGAGATCTCATCGAGCAACGCTTCGCCCTCACGGGTCAACGCGTAGCTCTTCACCTCGAACTCGACGACCTTCCCTTCGATCAGGTCGTCGAGGTTGACCTGGAGTTCCTCGACCTCCTCTTCGGTGGGCAGTGTTTCGAGTACGAGCAGGCGAACTCCCGTGGTCACGGCGAACCCGAACGTTGCACCCGTCTCGGTTGCAAGATCGTTCAGTTCGTCGCGCAGTGCCTTGTCCTCGGTCTCTCCAACGACGGTGAGAAGCTCGGCGCTCGGATCGACGACGACCCGGCCCGAAGGCAGAGCCTCAGCGAAGCGCTGCACGAGGCTCAGTGTGGTCCCAAGCCACCGGGTCTCGTCCTCGAGACCCTCGAGGGAGGAGAGTCCGGTGACGTCAACACCGTTGGAGAACGTCGAGGAAAGCGTTTGGTCGACGAACGCGACCTTCTCCGTACTCGACACGGAACCAGAAACGATCGCCTCGTTGCCGTTCCATGTGATGTCGATGGCTTCTCCTGTAACGATGATCTCCTCCAACTCGCCGGTGAAGACGGGCCAGAGTGCACCGCTGACCGTTCCGACGCCGGTGATCTGTGCAACGGCTGCGTACGCGTCGTCCTGTGTTTGCTCCGTCGTGATGGACCCCGACAGCCGGAGAGAGGTGCCGCTGGCCTCCACGTTGACTTCTGTGAATCCGCTGGACGCGAGCGCTTGCCTTGCTTTGGCTTCGAGATCTGCTTCGATCCCGGCGGTTCCAAAGCGCACGGCGAGGAATGCGATGATGACGAACCCCACGATCACAGCTGCTGCGAAGCCAACGCCCGACATGACATCGTCATCGCTGGAATCCTGTCCGAAAGGTGGAGACGCGCTGGGTCGACCGCTCGTGTAGCGGGCAACGTCGGCGACACCTCTCTTCTTCGACTTCAACATGTTCCAACCTGCAGCGTGGTGTGAATGCTATTGGCCTTTCGTGGTAGTGGACGCTGTGAGGCCCTCGCGAGGTTCCCCGGCAAGGGCTGTCACCGATGACCGGTCACGAAGCTTCCTCCATCTCGTCTGTGGCGTCGATGCCGGGTTCGACGATCGCCGCGAGATCCGTGGATCGAGCTGCCCCGTACTCGAGCATGCCGAGTACCGCGGTTTGGAGTGACCGAACGCGTTCGAGGAGCTCGGTATGTTCGGATTCGAGCGCCGTGCGGATGTCCGAACTCTCGCGTTGTGCCGCAGCGATGCGGATCGCTGCCTCGTGGCGGGCGGCGTCGATCGTCTCCTGTGCTCTGCGATCGGACTCTTCAACGGTACGCCTGCTTCTCTCTGCAGCTTCCGTCTCGAGGTTCGCTGCCTCCGTACGAGCCCGCTCTTCGATGGCTGCGGCTTCACGGATCGCGGAGTCCAGGCGTTCCTTGGCTTGGAGGAGGATGGCAGAACTGTCTTCCTGGGCTTTACGGGCGGCTTCTTTGGGCGCGTTGAGAAGGTCCTCTGCCTGTTCGCGTGCTTCGATGATGATCTGTCGTGCACGCTCTTGTGCCTCATCGATGAGCTTCTGTTTCGTCTCGGCGGCGGCGAGGAAGGCTGCTTCGACGTTTCCCTCAGCGTGCTGGGGCGATTGGACACGTCGTTCGAGAGCGTTCGCTCGTACGGTCTCACGCCGGAGTTCCGTCTCGAGACCCTCGACGTCGGCGGCGACGTCCTCGAGGAAGGTCGTGACCTCAGCGGTCTCGAAGCCGCGCCTCGCGCGCGAGAACTCCTTCGCACGGATCTTGTGTGCAAGTGTCTGCATGTGCGACCCTTCTTTCGTGGTCGCCTTCCGTCGTTCGCGCCGTGCCCGTGGCTCACCGTACGATGAACTTCGGGCACGGTCAAGCCCTCTTCACACATGTCGGCATGCTGCGTGAGAACCCAAACCGATTTGTACGTGGAGGTGAGCACCTCGGGGCGCCTACGCTGGTGTGATGGTTGGAGTGATCTCCGCTCAGATGGGTGGTTCAGACTGTGAGTCGATCGGTACGGGCGTGCTCGCCCAGCCGATCAACACGGTATCGAGCCTCGCGTACACCGTGATCGGAGTGCTCATCTTCGGTTGGGCGTTCTCCGTACCGGGTAGAGAGCGTTCCTACCGCCTCGTGTTCGGCGTGCTCCTGGCACTCACCGGCATCGGAAGCGTCCTGTTCCACGGGCCACAGGTCGGCGTGAGCCAGTTCACTCACGATGCCACCTTCCTGGTCACCCTCTGGTTCCTTGCCGCTAGCAACCTCGCAGACCTCTTCCAATGGTCCTCAGCGCGACGGTGGGCTGTGATCGTGGGCGGTTCGGGAACCATCGGCGGGGCACTGTGGATCTCACCGACGATCACCAACGTCGTGATGGTGCTCGGCGTCGTCGCACTCGTGGTCTCCGACGTTTCGCTTCGAAGACAGGGAAGAACCTCCTCGGGTTGGTTCGTTGCGAGCCTCGTCACGATCCTCCTCGCAGTCGGGATGTTCCTCATCGGTCGCACCGCAAGCCCGTACTGTGACCCCGATGCATTCTTCCAGGGCCACGCCGTATGGCATCTCCTTGGAGCCATCTCGCTCGGCTCGTACTTCGTGGGAACGAGCTACGCCCGTCTCGAACCGGCACAGAAGGAGTGACGTGACGACGCCGACATACGATGACATCGTGGCGGCAGCGCGCCGCATCGAACCGTACGTGCACCGCACACCGGTCTTTACGAGCACATACATCGACAACCGCGTCGGTGCGTTTGTCTTCTTCAAAGCTGAGAACCTGCAAAAGGTCGGAGCGTTCAAGGCGCGTGGCGCAGTGAACACCGTGCTGAGCCTCTCCGATGCCGATGCTGCAGGAGGTGTGATCACCCACTCATCGGGCAATCATGGACAGGCAGTTGCCTACGCTGCGGCCATTCGCGGGGTTCCTGCCACCATCGTGATGCCGCACCACGCTGCGAAGGTCAAGATCGATGCGGTACGAGGGTACGGAGCCGACATCGTCTTCTGTGACCAGGCCGAACGCGCAACGGTACTGGAGGAACTCAGAACCCGGACCAACTCCACTGTGGTACACCCGTTCGATGATCCAGCGGTGATCGCAGGCCAAGGGACCGCCTCTCTCGAACTGCTCGAGCAGGTCTCGGGTGTCGACGTCATCGTCGCGCCCATCGGTGGCGGAGGCCTCCTCTCGGGAGCATCCCTGGTGGGAGCCCACGCAGGCATCGACGTGGTGGGGGTGGAACCCGAACTGGTGGATGACTCCTACAGATCGCTTCGTGACGGTGTGCAGCACCCGGCAACAGGTGAGCACAGTGTCGGAGACGGACTCCTCACCGGTATCGGAAGCCTTGCTTTCGTGATCCTCTCGGAAGCCGGCAGACGTATCTTGCTGGTCTCGGACGACGAGATGCTCGCAGCGATGCGCATGGTCGCCGCGAGGATGAAGCTCGTGGTCGAACCGTCTTCGGCAACGGTCGTTGCTGCTCTGGTGCGCTACCCCGAAGAGTTCTCGGGACGGCGCGTCGGAGCGATCCTCTCCGGGGGCAACGTCGATCTGAAAGCGTTCAGCGCCTAGACGATCGTCGAGAGGTCCGTGAGCGCCTTGGCGAAGGCGTTGCGCGCTTCTACCAGGTTACGCGAGGAGCGTACCTCGCGTTCGCGGGCGTCCATCAGTTGCTGGTCGGTGTGCGCCGAGGCGTCGGTGGTGCGGTACGCGAACCGGGACTCTGCTCTGGCGTCGAGCGCATCTCTCGTGGAGCGCATCGTCGTGACTGCGTTGCGTGCGAGATCGGCCGATCGTTGATCGGGGGCAGCAGCCTCGAGGGCGTAGAGCGAGTCTGCCGCACGCGTCATCCGGTCGGTCAGCTGCGACCAGGTCTCGGAACGAGACGTTGCTGCCGTGGCGCCCGTTGCGGTTGTGTCGTCGAACCGGGCGTTGCCCCGCCATACGGCGAGATCCTCGCTCATGGCGTCGTAGAGCCACCGGGCATCTGCGTACCCCTTGCGGGCATGGTCTTTCCACGTCGGTCCCGCCACGATCGGTACACCGTTCTTCTTCGAACCTCGTGTGACGAAGACGGCGATCAGGATGATGATGCCGAGTCCAACAACGATGAGAATCCACCATGGCGTCTCCCCCGTTGCCTCGTCCTCGGGTATCGCGGTCGTGG